>NZ_JAPDBM010000021.1:0-64184 GCF_027705265.1 Aeromonas sp. QDB11
AATGAGCGTTCACATTGGTCCGGAAATGGTGTTCACGTTGAACCGGAATCGGTGTTCATGATCAGCCGGAATATGCAGTAATTACTTTTTGAGACAACAGGAAGCTTTATGGCAAGTGTTTACTCGGAATATCACCGTTTTCTTGCATATCTATCACAGCAAGATGTGCCGGATGATGTGCGTCGACTTGCACACCTAGTGCTCGCTCATCTTCAACCCCTTTCAGAGGTCGGCGCAACACGCCGTGGCCGATCAACCCGACTAGCACCATTGGCTATTGAACATCTGGCACAAATGCCAGTCGAGTACACAGGTGATACACATCGAGCAGAAGCAGTGCCTACAGCTGGTCGCTTGCTACGGCTCGAAGTCGGTCCATTTCGCGGATTCATGCGCCAAGAAATATTCGACCTTAGCCATGATATAACGCTGATCTATGGAGCTAATGGGACTGGTAAAAGCAGCTTCTGCGAGGCATTAGAAGTGGCGATGCTGGGCTCCATTAGCGAGGCACAGATCAAACGGGTAGATCGGCGACTTTACTGTAACAATGCCCGACTGCGCAGACATGTAGCACCAACCTTATTTGCTGAAGATCCTCATGGGACCCAGCTCCCCCTTCAACCCGACGAAGCAGAATACCGCTTCTGCTTTATCGAGAAAAACCGGCTAGATGACTTCGCTCGTATTGCCGCTAGGACTCCGAGCGATCAACGACAGCTAATCGCAACATTATTCGGTGTAGAGCAGTTCAGCGAATTCGTTCGTGGATTCAACCCTTCGTTAGACCAAAATCTTATACTGGCCGGCCCCCTAGCTTCTCAACTTGCTCAGCTTCGCCAGCAACTAACAAACGCTGAACAGATAATCTCAGCTCATTCACAAAAAGTAGCGGGAATCGAATTACAAGAAGTAGCCTTGGCGCAGCGCATTTGGCCAGATGCGACATATCAGTGGTTCGTTGATTGGTTGCTTGGGACCCCGCACCAACAGGGTCGCCTGCCATATTTGCAAGCCCAGCTAAATGCGATTCCGCCAACGATCCACAATGTTACCCAAGCACAACTACAGGCTCGGCTGGAAGATGCATACCGTGTCAATGGATTATGGCAAGACACCTCACAGCAACTCGCAGCTCGAGCAGGGGAAGTGTCATACGCCAAGCTTTATGACGCGGTGTTAGCACTTTCCGATGGAGCGACTGTATGTCCTGCATGTGGCACCGGACTTGCTGCTGTAAGACAGAATCCCTTCACAAAAGCTCGTGTGGGTTTGGAACAACTGGCACAACTTGCTGTTCTTCAGCAGCAGGGGGAATCTCTTCGGGCACAGTTGAATGAGGCTGTTCGAATATTGTGGGAGGAAATGCGTCGAGTAGTGGAAGTTGGTACACGAGCTTGTCCTGCTGAACTACAAGCCGCAGGGCTCCCTATCTTACCGACGTCATATGCAGGAGATTGGCTAAGAACATGGGTCGATGGTGAACAGCATGCTTGGTCAGCTTTACTGCAAATCGCCAGCATTATTGAGGGTTTTGATGCACAGGCTAGAGCCATCCACGAACAACGCTCTGCGTTAATCCAAGAACGGGATAGCTTAGATCAATATCGGTTGGAAATTGAACGGTTGCGAGTTATGCGAGAAACAGTAGAACAAGATCTCGCATCAGCTCGCCAGACTGTAGCTCAATTCGTAGAGACAAACAGCGAACTGATTCAGGCAGTAGAAGATGAAGCGCCTTTGGTATCTCATCATCAACGGGTCAAGGCAGCCTATGATGGCTTTATTCCTAAGATCCAAGCCTATCTGGCCGCACTACCTAGCCTCCTCCTACAAGGATTAGGGGAACAGGCATGTAATCTCTACAATGCTTTCAATCGTGATGACCCACCCGGAGACCTACTCCACGCGCTGTGGCTGCCTGTGGCGGAGAACGGTGATATCGACATAGAGTTTGCAGGTGAACCTGGCGTCCGTTACGACGCCCTGATAGTTCTTAGCGAAGGACACATCAAATGTCTTGGCCTAGCAATCTTGCTTGCGAAGAACATCTCTCAGGGCTGTTCTGTGGTTATTTTCGATGATGTTGTAAATGCAATTGATGATGAACACAGAAATGGTATCTGGCGTACTTTCTTCCAAGACGGGCTTTTGGATGATAAACAGGTCATTCTGACCTCTCACGCAGAAGAATTTCTACATCGTATTCAACAAGAGCTAGGGGCTGGCCGTGCAGCAGCCATTAAGCAATATAAGTTCCTGCCCCATCATGGTGAACATGATCTTCGGGTTGATAGCCATCCCCCCATGAAGAACTACGTTCTACTGGCCCAACAAGCATTAGAGAACGATGAGAAGCGCGAGGCATTGCGCCAAGCTAGACCCGCACTTGAGAGCCTTACTGATCGACTGTGGTCCTGGTTGGGGCGCCGCGGGGATGGTCGCATTGATATCAAACTCAGCGGGCCCCGTTCACCTTGGGAACTGAACAACAAGTGCTCCAAATTACGCTCAGCAGTTGAGCGTATCGCAGCCCAACATGTAGGAGCGCCTGAGGCTGTTGCCGCACTGGTTCGCCTGCTCAACATCAATGGTACGAGTATTGAGTGGGGCTATCTCAATGGTGGCGTACATGACTCCCAGCGTGACCATGAATTTGACCGATCTACAGTAAGAACAATTATCGAATCCATTGTCTCATTAGATACAGCACTCGATCGCATGCAAAACAGATGAAAATATGCATGTCATATTGTACAGGTCTAGTTATCACCTGACAGCAGCCTCCAGTTGGTGCCTTGCTCCACTTGCTATCACAGCCAATAACGGTTTGACGAATGCGCCAAGGAGATAAATGAAGCCTGACTTAACCGGCACACGGATTGTGCTGCGCACCATTGGCCCGCAGGATGCCGCCGATCTGTTCGAGATTTATGGCAATCCACTGACCATGGAGTTTGCCTCTGATCCCTGCTTTACCTCTCTCGCCATGGTGGCACAGATGATGGCGAGCGTGGTGCGGCTGGAGCAAACGGGGGAGTCGCTGGAGTGGGCGATTGTCGAGCGGGAGGGCAACAAGGTGATCGGCACCTGCGGCCTGCACAGTTTCAGCGAGGCGGGTCGCTGCTGCGAGGTGGGCTGTCTGCTTAATGCGGCCTATTGGCGCAGAGGGTTTATGTCGGAAGCGCTGGGATTGCTGTTCGCCCACGCGAGCACGCTGGGAGTCACCCGCCTCACCGCAGATATCGATGCAGATAACGTCCGCTCTATCGCCCTGTTTAAAAAGCTGGGCTTCAAGGCGCATGCAGGGCGCTATCAGCGCATGCTGCCCTTTGTCTGACCCTAGACCAGAGGCACCACGCCCTCGCCTCTCGGGCCGTTGTGGCAAGGATCAGACATAAAAAAACCGGAACCCAAGGGTTCCGGTTTTTTTCATTCCAGCCGAGGCTGGCAAACCAGCAAATTAAGCCTGGTTTTTAACTTCTTTCAGACCGCGGAAAGGAGCTTTGGCACCCAGAGCTTCTTCGATACGGATCAGCTGGTTGTACTTGGCAACACGGTCAGAACGGCTCATGGAACCGGTCTTGATCTGGCCAGCAGCGGTACCAACAGCCAGGTCGGCGATGGTCGCGTCTTCGGTCTCACCGGAGCGGTGGGAGATGACGGCAGTGTAGCCAGCGTCTTTGGCCATCTTGATGGCAGCCAGAGTTTCGGTCAGGGAACCGATCTGGTTGAACTTGATCAGGATGGAGTTGGCAACGCTGTTGTCGATACCACGCTTCAGGATCTTGGTGTTGGTTACGAACAGGTCGTCACCCACGATCTGGATTTTCTTGCCCAGTTCAGCAGTCTGGTAAGCAAAACCGTCCCAGTCAGATTCGTCCAGGCCATCTTCGATGGAGACGATCGGGAACTTGGTGGTCAGGTCAGCCAGGTAGTCAGAGAACTCGTTGGAGGTGAAGATACGACCTTCGCCTTTCAGGTTGTACTCTTTCTTCTCTGCGTCGTAGAACTCGGAAGCAGCACAGTCCATCGCCAGAGTGATGTCGGTGCCCAGCTTGTAACCGGCAGCAGCAACAGCTTCAGCGATAACTTCCAGCGCTTCGGCGTTGGATTTCAGGTTAGGAGCGAAACCACCTTCGTCACCGACTGCAGTGTTGTAGCCCTTGGACTTCAGCACTTTGGCCAGGTTGTGGAACACTTCAGCGCCCATGCGGACAGCTTCTTTCAGGGTCTTGGCGCCAACCGGCTGGATCATGAACTCCTGGATGTCGACGTTGTTGTCGGCGTGCTCACCACCGTTGATGATGTTCATCATCGGCAGCGGCATGGAGTAAACACCAGCAGTGCCATTCAGCTCGGCGATGTGGGCGTACAGCGGCATGCCTTTGGCAGCAGCAGCAGCTTTGGCGTTAGCCAGGGAAACAGCCAGAATGGCGTTGGCGCCGAACTTGGATTTGTTCTCGGTACCGTCGAGGTCGATCATGATCTGGTCAACAGTGGCCTGGTCCTTGGCATCTTTACCCAGCAGAGCTTGAGCGATCGGGCCGTTTACGGCTTCGAGGGCTTTCAGCACGCCTTTACCCAGGAAACGGCTCTTGTCGCCGTCACGCAGTTCCAGCGCTTCGCGGGAACCGGTAGACGCGCCAGACGGAGCGGCTGCCATACCAACAAAACCACCTTCCAGGTGAACTTCGGCCTCAACGGTCGGGTTACCACGGGAGTCGATGATTTCACGACCGATCACTTTAACGATCTTGGACATGTGTATTTCCTCAGGTTTCGTAAAAAAACAACAAAAATATGCCAAAAAAAGCGGCTGTGGCACAGGCCCCAACCGCATTTATTTTAAATTACTTCAAATTACGCTTCTGATACTCGCCTGCCGCCTTCACAAAACCGGCAAACAGAGCGTGGCCATCACGGGGAGTTGAGGTGAACTCCGGGTGGAACTGCGCGGCCACGAACCAGGGGTGATCCGGGATCTCGATGATTTCCACCAACTTCTTGTCGGCGGAGAGACCGGTCACTTTCAGACCTGCCGCTTCAATCTGCGGCAGCAGCTTGTTGTTCACTTCGTAACGGTGACGGTGACGCTCGTAAATGGTCGGGCTGCCGTACATCTGACGCACCTTGGAATCGTCGACCAGGTGGCAGAGCTGGGAACCCAGACGCATGGTACCGCCCAGATCAGACTTCTCGGTACGGGTCTCGACGTTGCCTTCTTCATCCACCCACTCGGTGATGAGGCCGACGACCGGGTACGCGCAATCTTTCTTGAATTCGGAGGAGTGAGCCCCTTCCATGCCCGCCACGTTGCGAGCGAATTCGATCATGGCAACCTGCATGCCGAGGCAGATACCCAGGTAGGGGATCTTGTTCTCGCGCGCATACTGGGCCGCCTGGATTTTGCCTTCCACGCCACGCTCACCGAAGCCACCCGGTACCAGGATCGCATCCAGACCTTCCAGCAGCTCGGAGCCACGGGTCTCGATGTCCTGGGAGTCGATGTACTTGATGGTGACGGAAAGACGGGTCTTCAGACCACCGTGCTTGAGCGCCTCGTTGACGGACTTGTAAGCATCCGGCAGGGATACGTACTTGCCGACCATACCGATGGTCACTTCTGCAGTCGGGTTGGCCTCTTCAAAGACAACTTGTTCCCACTCGGACAAGTCCGCTTCTTTGCACTCCAGACCGAAACGCTCGGTGAAATAGGAGTCCAGATTCTGGGATTTCAGCAGTGCCGGGATCTTGTAGATGGAGTCGACGTCTTTCATGGAGATGACGGCGCGCTCGGGCACGTTACAGAACAGGGCGATCTTGGCGCGCTCGTTGGCCGGAATAGCACGGTCGGAGCGGCAGATCAGCACATCCGGCTGGATACCGATGGAGAGCAGCTCTTTGACGGAGTGCTGGGTCGGCTTGGTCTTCACTTCACCGGCAGCAGCCAGGTAAGGAACCAGGGTCAGGTGCATGAACATGGCGCTGTTGCGGCCCACTTCGGCAGCCAGCTGACGAATGGCTTCGAGGAACGGCAGGGACTCGATGTCACCTACGGTACCGCCCACTTCGACGATGGCAACCTGATGGCCTTCGGCACCGGCAATCACCCGCTCTTTGATGGCGTTGGTGATGTGCGGGATAACCTGAATGGTGGCGCCCAGATAGTCACCACGACGCTCTTTACGCAGTACGTCGGCGTAGATACGGCCGGTGGTAAAGTTGTTGCGACGGGTCATCTTGGTGCGGATGAAACGCTCGTAGTGGCCCAAATCAAGATCGGTTTCGGCCCCGTCCTCGGTTACGAACACTTCACCATGCTGGGTCGGGCTCATGGTGCCCGGATCCACGTTGATGTACGGGTCCAGTTTCATGATGGTCACATCCAGACCACGGGCTTCCAGAATGGCTGCCAGAGAAGCTGCGGCAATGCCTTTGCCGAGGGATGAAACAACGCCACCAGTAACAAAAATATATTTGGTCGTCATGCTGAACCTGAAAGAAGTTTAGGGAATTTTAAGGGGTGCTTCGGGGATGAAGCAGGACGGGGAAACAGTATACCAAAAACCCCTCTCCCAAACAATGAGCAAAAATCTATCAGGCTCACCGCCCCCCCATCTTGCGCCAAATCAACTTTGCTCGGTTTCCTTGGCCCGATCCCAGGCAGCATCGAGCTTTTCGAGGGTGCAATCGGTCATTTTCAAGCCTTCTGCGGCGATAAACTGCTCAACCTGACGAAAACGACGTTCGAACTTGGCATTGGCGCCCCGCAGTACCTGCTCCGGATCCTTGCCCAGATGACGCACCAGATTGACGGTGGCAAACAGCAGGTCGCCGAGCTCGTCGCTCACCCGCGCCTCGTCCACATCGGCCATCAGCGCCTCTTCCATCACCTCGTCGATCTCTTCGTGGATCTTGTCCACCACCGGCCCCAGCGTCTTCCAGTCAAAACCGACGGTGGCGCAGCGTTTCTGAATTTTGGCAGCGCGGGTCAGCGCCGGCAGCGCCTGCGGGATATCGTCCAGCACGCTCTCTTGATCGAGAGCTGCTCGCTCCTTGGCTTTTTCCGCCTCCCAGTTCGCTTTTACCGCCTGCTCGTTGGAAAGGTCTGCATCGGAAAACACATGGGGATGACGGCGAATCAGTTTTTCACTCACCGTGTCGACGATATCGGCAAAGTCGAACAAGCCCCGCTCTTTACCCAGCTGGGCGTAGAACACCACCTGAAACAGCAGATCGCCCAGCTCCCCTTTCAGCCCCTGCCAATCCTCGGTCTCGATGGCATCGGCCACTTCGTAGGCCTCTTCCAGGGTGTGCGGCACTATGCTCTGGAAGCTCTGTTTCAGATCCCAGGGGCAGCCGTTTTGCGGATCGCGCAGACGAGCCATGATGTCGAGCAGTTGAGAGAGGTCGTAACGTTGAGACATGAGCTACTCACTTTCGATTCGTTAAATGGGGATAAAGCGACATCACGCCGCACAGCCGAACAATCTCATGTCGAGCACTTGGGAGAGCTCGTAACGTTGAGACATGGGATATTCGCTTGTTGATTCGTTCAAAAAGGGTCGGAAATGCAGACCGGCCACAGGGGCCGGTCGGTTCGATAATTACAGCCGCTTGGCGCTGATCACATCGTTTAGTTGGCTGAGCTTGGCCAACGCCCGGTTGAAGGCGTTGATGTTGTAAATCTCCAGCTCCATGTCGATCTCGGCGGTCTGCTCACGCACGTTGGAGCGCGAGCGCACCCCCATTACATTGATCTTCTCGTTGGCCAGCACGGTGGTGATATCGCGCAGCAGGCCGGAGCGATCGTTGGAGATAATCCGGATGGTGAGGCCGTAGCCGCCGGAGTAGTTCTCCCCCCACACCGCATCGATCAGCCGCTCCGGGTTGCGCCGTGACAGCTCTTTCAACTGCTCGCAATCTTCACGGTGGATTGAGACGCCACGCCCCATGGTGATGAAGCCCTGAATGGAGTCCCCCGGGATCGGCTGGCAGCAGCGGGCGATATGGGTCATCAGATTGCCGACCCCTTCCACTACTATGTGATCCTTGGGCTTGTGGCGCATCGGCGCGTTGGCCTTCTGCTCCAGCTTCTCCAGCAGGCGACGATCTTCCTCTTCCGCCGTCGGCTTGTTGTAGCAGGTGTCGAGATAGTTGAGCACCTGGTTGATGCGGATATCGCCGCTGCCGATACCGGCAAGCAGATCGTCGGTGCTCTCCAGATTGAAGCGGCGCAGCATGTTGCCCTTGTCGATCTTGGACATGCTGAGGTTGTGGCGATCCAGCTCCTTCTCGAACAGCTCGCGACCGGCCACGATATTCTTGTCCCGATCCAGCTTTCTGAACCAGGTCGCCACCTTGGCCCGCGCTCGGCTGGAGCGCAGGAAGCCGGAGTTGGGGTTCATCCAGTCGCGGCTCGGGTTCGGCTCTTTCTGGGTGATCACCTCCACCTGATCGCCGGTCTGCAGCGCGTAGGTAAACGGCACGATGCGACCGTCTATCTTGGCGCCGATGCAGCGGTGGCCGATCATGCTGTGGACGTGATAGGCAAAATCGAGCGGGGTGGCGCCCGCAGGCAGGTCGATCACATCCCCTTTCGGAGTGAAGACGTAGACCCGGTCCTCGAACACCTGACTGCGCAGATCCTCGAGCAGGGAGCCGCTCTCGGAGAGATCCTCCTGCCAGGCGAGCAGCTTGCGCAGCCACTCGATCTTGTCTTCGAAGGTGTTGGCCTTGCCGCCTGCCTGTGCCCCTTCCTTGTATCGCCAGTGCGCCGCGACGCCGAGCTCGGCATCCTGATGCATCTGGTCGGTACGGATCTGGATCTCGACCGTCTTGCCCTCCGGCCCCACCACTACGGTGTGGATCGACTGATAGCCGTTGGGTTTGGGGTTGGCGACATAGTCGTCAAACTCGCGAGGAATGTGGTGGAACTGGGTATGCACGATACCGAGCGCCGCATAGCAATCCTGCAGCCGCTTGGTCACTACCCGCACCGCGCGCACGTCGAACAACTCGTTGAATTCGAGGTGCTTCTTCTGCATCTTGCGCCAGATGCTGTAGATGTGTTTCGGCCGACCGTACACCTCGGCGTCAACTCCCGCCTCTTTCAACCCATTACGCAGGGATTGCACAAACTCGCGGATATAGCGCTCGCGGTCGAGCCGCTTCTCGTCGAGCTGCTTGGCGATCTGCTTGTAGGTATCCGGGTGCAGATAACGGAAGGCGAGATCTTCCAGCTCCCACTTGAGCTGGCCGATGCCGAGACGGTTGGCGAGCGGCGCATAGATATTGGTGATCTCCTGGGCCATCAGCACCCGGGTCTCTTCATCTGCTGTCTTCGCTTCCCGCAGGCAGGCGATCCGCTCCGCCAGCTTGATCACCACGGCACGCACATCCTCGACCATGGCAAGCAACATGCGACGCACGTTGTCGACCTGCTCCGGCGAGGTTTCGCTGCGATGGAGGGTTTGCAGGGAGCGGATGGCTTCCATCTCCAGCACCCCTTCCACTAGCTTGGCGATCTTGGAGCCAAAGTCTTCGTCCATCCGCTCCTGGCTGATGAGACCGGCTTCGACGAAGGGGTAGATGATGGCCGCTTTGAGGGTACCGATATCCATGCTGAGCATCTGCAGGATGCCCACCATTTCGATGCCGCGCACCAGCAACTTGCTGGTCAGCGCCTCGTCACCGAGCGTCAGACAGTACTGGTAAACGGTTCGCAGCTGATCCTTGTCACTGTCACTCAAGGAGAGCGAGCCGACCCACTCCTCCAGGGTGAAGTTGTCTTTCAAATGAATATCGCGAACCGCAACCATGGTATCAATCCTTTAAATTATCGGGCCGAAAGCTGTCACTTTCTCCCTCTCATGAGATTGCCTCAAATGGGGATATCCAGCGCACTTTTCAAGGCATATTGTCCAGAAAGACAATAGAGCGCGCCAACAGGCCCTGCCGAACGACAAGGGTCTAGATTACCCCAATCACATCTGATCAAACAGCCGGATGACCTATCCGGCATCGCCAAACTGATGAGTCATTTGCTCCCATTCAAACAGCACCATGAATTCCAGATGACCGCTGCTACGGAACATCTGGATACCCCACAGCCTAGATCCGTTCAAACAGTGCCATGGACTCCAGATGGCCGCTGCTACGGAACATCTGGATACCCCACAGCCTAGATCCGTTCAAACAGTGCCATGGACTCCAGATGACCGCTGCTATGGAACATCTGGATACCCCACAGCCTAGATCCGTTCAAACAGCGCCATGGACTCCAGATGACCGGTGTGAGGGAACATGTCGAGCATACCGAGACGCACCAGACGATAACCCCCTTTCACCAGCACCTGACTGTCCCGCGCCAGGGTGACCGGGTTACAGGAGACGTAGACCACCCGCTTGGGTGAAAGTTTCACGACGTGCCCCATCACTTCCTGCGCACCGGGGCGAGCCGGATCCAGCAGCACCAGATCAAACCCTTCCCGCGCCCAGGACATGCCGACGATGTCATCGCTCAGGTCGGCCTTGTAGAAACGGGCATTGGTGATGCCGTTGCGACGGGCGTTCTCTTCGGCCCGTTGCACCATGGCCAGTTCACCTTCGACACCCACCACTTCGCGAGCCTGACGGGCCAGCGGCAGGGTGAAGTTGCCGATACCGCAGAACAGATCGAGCACCTTGTCATCCTTGCTCGCCCCGAGCCATGTCAGCGCCTGCTCCACCATGCTCTGGTTGATGGGGCCGTTGACCTGAATGAAATCACCGGGAGCAAATGCAAGAGACAGGCCATCCAGCGAGTAGGATGGGGAAAATTGTTGCTGCAGCGCTTCGATACGATCATCGGCGGCCTGCAGATAGAGGTCGATCCCCTGCGCTTTGGCAAACTCCACCAGCAGGGCGCGATCCGCCTCATTGGGGCGGCCGGTGTGGCGCAGCAGCATCATGATCCCCTGCTCGGCCTGAATCAGCTCGGCATGGCCCAGCTCGCGCTGGCTCTTGAGGCGATTGAGGCACTCACGCAGTGCAGGGATCAAGGCAGAGAGCGGCTCGGCCAGCACCGGGCAACCGTCAATCTCCACCAGATCATTGCTGTTGCGGCGGCGGAAACCGACCCGGGTGCAGCGACCGTTCTTGTCAAATTTGATGGCCAGACGACAGACCCGGCGGTAGGCGCGATCTTCACCGGTCAGTACCGGCTCCAGTGCCGGCGCCTTGATGTTGCCCAACCGCTCGAACAGGCTGACCAGCCCGGCCGCCTTGGCCGCTTGCTGATCGGCAACCGACATGTGCTGGGCACTGCAACCGCCGCACTCGCGATAGTGGCTGCAAAAGGGGGCGATACGATTGGCCGCTGGGGTCACCACCTGTTGCAAGGCGGCGTGACCATACTGTTTTTTCTCTTCGGTGATGCGTGCCTTGACGGTCTCGCCGGGCAGAGCCCCTTCGACGAAGATCGCCTTGCCCTGATGGCGACCGATACCGACGCAGTGGTGATCGAGGGTGTCTATCGTAAATTCAATGCGTTGGAGCTGGGTGGACTTCTTTTGGGGCTTGAAAAACTGGGCCATAAAACTTGGTGCCTATAGGTGGCTATGTCATGATTGTGGAATCTGCTGCCGGGTATTGTCCCACAAGAATAATAGTATGACCAAATACGGCCTGAGAGCCCGTGCATTGCCATCAACCCTATCGCCAACCCTGTTCACTGGTGGCCTGTTCGTATGACCAAATATGGCCTGAGAGCACGCGTTCTCGCCTTCACCATTCTGCCGACCCTGATCATCGGTGGCCTGATGGCCGGTTACTTCACCTTCCACCGCTACCAGCAGCTGGAAAACAACCTCATTGATCAGGGGATCAACATCATCGAACCGCTGGCGATCGCCAGTGAATATGGCATGACCCAGCACAGTCGCGAATCCCTCAAGCGGCTGATTGGCCTGACCCATCGCAAGAACTCCCCCTTCATCAAATCCATCGCGGTCTTCACCCAGGACAACCAGCTGTTCGTCACCTCGAACTACCACCGGGATTTCACCCGGCTCAGACTGCCCGATGGCGAGCCGATTCCGGATCTGACCAGCGTGACGTTTCAGGGGGACGACATCATTTTGCGCACCCCGATCCAGGCCGAAACCAGCCTCGATGGCTTTCCGCTGCCCAGCGATGTAGAGCCGCCGATGATCGGCTACATCTCGATGCAGATGGCGACCGATCGGGCCATGCTGCTGCAGTACCGCGACACCTTCTTTGCGGTGATCATGGTGCTCATCGGGGTCGCCTTCAGTACCCTGTTTGGCTTCCGTCTGGTCAAGAGCGTGACCCAGCCCATCACCAACATGGTGCAGGCAGTGCACAAGATTAGGGAAGGGCGGCTCGATACCCGGGTCAGCGGCGAGCTCACCGGCGAGCTCGATATGCTGAAAAACGGCATCAACGCCATGGCCAAGGCGCTCTCCGAATATCACGAAGAGATGCAGCAGAATATCGATCAGGCCACCTCGGATTTGCGCGAAACGCTGGAGCAGATCGAGATCCAGAACGTCGAGCTCGACATGGCCAAGAAACGGGCGCAGGAGGCGGCGCGGGTCAAGTCGGAGTTTCTGGCCAACATGTCCCACGAGCTGCGCACGCCGCTCAACGGCGTCATCGGTTTTACCCGCCAACTGCTGAAAACCAGCCTGACCCCGAGCCAGACCGACTACATGCAGACCATCGAGAAGTCGGCGCGCAACCTGCTTGGCATCATCAACGACATCCTCGACTTCTCGAAGCTGGAGGCGGGCAAGTTGCAGCTGGAGCATATTCCGTTCAGCCTGCGCGACACCCTCAACGAGACCATGCACCTGCTCGGCCCCAGCGCCCACGACAAGCAACTGGAGCTCTCGCTACGGGTAGATGCCGACGTGCCGGACTCCCTCACCGGCGACCCCATGCGGCTGCAGCAGGTGCTGACCAACCTCGCCGGCAACGCCATCAAGTTCACCGAACAGGGCAACGTGGATGTCCATATCGAGCAGATAGGCAGCGGCAACCACAAGGTGAGACTCAACATCCAGATCCGCGATACCGGTATCGGCATCTCGCAAGAGCAGCAGCGCCAACTGTTCCAGGCCTTCAATCAGGCCGACTCCTCCATCTCCCGCCGTTATGGCGGCACCGGCCTTGGCCTGGTCATCACCCAGAAGCTGGTGCAGCAGATGGGGGGCCAGATCCGCTTCGAGTCGGAGCTGGACAAGGGCTCGATCTTCTCGTTCAGTCTCGATGTGGAGGTCTCGCCCCTGCCCCAGACCGATCAATTGCCGCTGGATCGGATCCGTGGCAAACGGCTCTGGCTGCTGGAGCCGGATCCCTTCGCTCAAGCCTCCCTGCTCGCCCTGCTGGCGGAGTGGCAACTCGACGTGCAGCCACTGACCAGCGATGACCCCTGGCCCGAAATGAGCGAGCAGGAGATGGTGATCATCGGCAGCAGCCCCCTGCATACGCCACAGCAGGTGATTGGCCGCCTCGACAGCCTGAGCGGCCAGCAGCAGAACACCATAGTGTTGCTCAGCAGCCACGAGCCGGCGCTCTACGAGGCGATGCTGGCCCACGGCGCCCAGCACTGCCTCTCCAAACCGGTCAACCACCGCAAGCTGCTGCACGCCCTGCTCTCGCCCGAGGCGAGCCGCCAGAAGCTGCCCGCGCAGCCTGCGCCGCGCCAGTTGCAACCGATCAAGGTGCTGGCGGTGGATGACAACGCCGCCAACCTCAAGCTGATCGCCGCCATGCTCAAAGAGATGGTGAGTCAGGTGGTGGTGTGCAAGAACGGCAAGGAGGCGGTTAAACAGGCCCAGAGCCAGCCGTTCGACATCATCTTCATGGATATCCAGATGCCGATCATGGATGGCATCAGCGCCACCCAGGCGATCCGCAACCAGTCACTCAACACCACCACCCCGATCGTGGCGGTGACCGCCCACGCCATCCCCGGCGAGCGGGAACGACTGATCCGCCAGGGGATGGACGACTATCTGGCCAAGCCCATCGACGAGACCATGCTGGCCCAGCTCATCACCGACTTTGCCTATCGCCGCCACCAGAATGACGGCGCCCAGCAGATAGACTGGGCGCTGGCGGTGCGTCAGGCGGCGGGCAAAGAGGATCTCGCCAAAGAGATGCTGACCATGCTGCTGGCCAGTTTCGACGAAGTCGAGCCGGTGCTGGATAGCGCACTGGCGGGCGAAATTGAAGATAGCGAAGTACTGGCCCAGCTCCATCGCCTCAACGGTGGCTGTGCCTATTCCGGGGTGCCGGGGCTGCAACGGCTGCTCTCCCAGCTGGAGCAACAGCTGCGAGACGGCGTACCGGTCAGCGAGCTGGAACCCGAGCTGCTGGAGCTGCAAGATGCGCTGGAACTGGTGCGCCAGGAGGCGCCCCGTTATCTCGGTAAGGCTTGATGAGCTTGACCCGAACTGTACCGACCCCCGCTTTTTCTGACGCGAGGGCCGCCAGATGGTAAAGTTGCGCCGTTTACACAGGAGTCAGCATGACCAACAACGATATTCTGCGCCGTCTGCGCTACGCCCTCACCATCAGCAACGACGAGATGGTCGAGATGTTTGCCAAGGGCAACCTGACGGTCACTCACGCCCAGCTGCACAGCTGGTTGATGAAAGAGGCGGCGGAAGGTGAAGAGCAAGAGGCAGGCTATGTCGCCTGTCCCGACTCGGCCCTGAGCCAGTTCCTCGATGGCTTCATCATCGCGCGCCGTGGCGTGCGGGAAGATGCCCCGGCCCAGGTGATCCCGAACCGGATCAACAACAACATGATCCTGCGCAAGCTGCGCATCGGCCTCAACTACAAGGAAGAGGATATGCTCGGCACGCTCAAGCTCGCCGACTTCAACCTCTCCAAGTCCGAGCTCAGTGCCCTGTTCCGCTCCAAGGATCACAAGCACTATCAGGATTGCGGGGATCAGATCCTGCGCAACTTCCTGATCGGGCTCACTGCCAAGTACCGCAGCTAACCAGCAGCGCGACTGACCGGGCAGGGCCTTCGACATGTGCCAGCGACTCACTCCCCCCACGCTCAGCAGACTGGCTGTGGCAGGGGGATGGCGCTGGCGCTGTCTTCTTCCTCTCTTCTTTCTGCCACTAGTTCTACTGCTGGGTGGTTGTACTCCGTCCGAGTACCAGCTCTCTGCCCGCTATCAGAGCGCCAACCAGAACGAGCGGATCGCCTTTCTGATCCTCCACTACACCGACGAAGATGATGCCAACTCCCTGCGCCTGCTGACCGAGCCGGAGCACAAGGTGAGCGCCCACTACCTGATCCCCCGCGACAGCCGCGAGACCCCGCTACCGGTCTATCAGCTGGTGCTGGACAGTGCGCGCGCCTGGCATGCAGGGCGCAGCCGCTGGCACCAATATGCCGGGCTCAATGCCAGCTCCCTTGGCATCGAGATCGTCAACCTCGGCTATCCAGCGGAAGATGAGTCGTTGGCCCCCGATGCCCGCCGCTGGCAACCCTATACCCCGCAGCAGATTGCCGCCGTCGGCGCCCTCAGTCGGGAGCTGGTCGCCCGCTACCGCATTCCACCGACCCAGGTGCTGGGCCACAGCGATGTCGCCCCCGAGCGCAAGCAGGATCCCGGCCCCCACTTCCCCTGGCGCCAGCTCTATCTGACGTACGGGGTCGGCGCCTGGCCCGATGAAGATCGGGTAGCCGAGCTACTGGCCAGCCCCTTGCCCGACTGGGATGCGGCCATGTGGCAACAACAGCTGGCCCGCTATGGCTACGGCCTGCCCCGGAGCGGCCAGTGGGATGAGCAGAGCCGCGCCGTCATGCGCGCCTTTCAGCTCCACTTTCGCGCCAGCAAGGTCGATAGCGAAGCGGACCGCGAGTGTCAGGCCATCCTGATGGCGCTGCTCGAAAAATACTTCCCCTAATCCTCATCCATTGTCCCCGCTGCTGCGTACTGTTTGATAGCCGTTAGCTATCAAACAGTTAGGCACAAGCAATTGTCCCTGCATTTTGCAAGGCGTTATTCTGACTGCGTTCCAAAAGAGAATTTAAAACTGATTTCCAAATCTGGAGGTGAATGATGAAAAGCCCGATTGGTCTTGATACTGCTCAATCACAAGCCCTGGCAGCCGAGTTGAACAAATTGCTGGCCAGCTACCAGATCCTCTACATGAACGTGCGCGGCTTCCACTGGAATATCCGTGGCAACCAGTTCTTCGAACTGCACCTGAAATTTGAAGAGATTTACAACGACCTGCTGCTCAAAGTCGATGCGCTGGCCGAGCGGATCCTGACCCTGGACGGGGTGCCGATGCACAGCTTCAGCGACTACCTGAAAGTCTCTGCCATCCCCGAGCAGAAAGGGCTGCACGATGGCCGCGCCTGTGTCGAATCCCTGCTGGAGAGCTTCCGCGAACTGCTGGTCGCCCAGCGCCGCATTCTGGGTCAGGCCGCCGAAGCCGGTGATGAAGGCACCGCCTCCATCCTCTCCGACTATGTGCAGCAGCAGGAAAAACTGGTCTGGATGCTGCGCGCTTATCTGGCCTGATAGTGAACCAAGCTGACTACAGCATACGTATGCTTGCTTGAGTAAGTAGCGGGCCGGGGCACCTGACCTGACTCGGCCCAACCCGCTTGATTGTTATGTTCTGTTGCAAACCTGAGTTGTCTCTCCTTTTATCCACCCGCTTGCCGCCCTGTTTGGGCGGCTTTTTTTTATTTTTGATCTGCATCAAGGGAACCTTAATTGGCAAATTGAATGTCTATTAAGTTTTTCACGAGGGGAATAGAATCGCCACAAAACAAACAACTGAAATGTCCAATTAGGAGAGACATGATGTTTTGTGTGCAATGTGAACAGACAATTCGTACCCCGGCAGGCAACGGCTGTGCCTACGCACAAGGTATGTGCGGCAAGACGGCGGAAACCTCGGATCTGCAAGATGTGCTGATCTATACCCTGCAGGGGCTCAGCGCCTGGGCGCTGGCCGCCCGCGAGCAGGGCATCATCGACCGCGAAATCGATGCCTTCGTGCCCAAGGCCTTCTTCGCCACCCTCACCAACGTCAACTTCGACTCGAATCGCATCGTGGCCTACGTCAATCAGGCCCTCGCTTATCGCCAGCAGCTGGCCGAGCGGCTGACCGCCATGGCGGTGCAGGTCAACGACTTGCCGCAATCCGCTCACTTCGAGCCCGGCGCCGAGCTGCTGGAACAGCTCGCCCATGCTGCGCCAGCCGCCCCCAATCGGGGCAAGAGCGAGGTGAACGAAGATATCATGGGGCTGCGCCTGCTCTGCCTCTACGGCCTCAAGGGCGCCGCCGCCTACATGGAGCACGCCCGGGTGCTGGATCAGCAGAGTGACGAGGTGGCCGCCGAATTCCACCGCATCATGAGCTGGCTCAGCACAGACCCGAGCGAAATGGGTCGGCTGTTTAACTGCGCCATGGAGATCGGTCAGCTCAACTTCAAAATCATGGAGATGCTGGATCTCGGTGAAACCAGCGCCTTCGGCCATCCGGAACCGACCCAGGTCAGAGTCACCTCCATCCCCGGCAAGTGCATTCTGGTCTCCGGCCACGACATGATGGATCTCAAGCTCATTCTGGAGCAGACCAAGGGGACCGGCATTCATGTCTACACCCACGGCGAGATGCTGCCCGCACTGGCCTATCCCTTCTTCAAGCAGTACCCCCATCTGGTGGGCAACTACGGCTCCGCCTGGCAAAACCAGCAGAAGGAGTTTGCCAACTTCCCGGGCGCCGTGGTGATGACCTCCAACTGCATCATCGACCCGAACGTAGGCAACTACAGTGACCGCATCTTCACCCGCTCCATCGTCGGCTGGCCGGGCGTCACTCATCTGGAAGGGGATGATTTCTCCGCCGTGATCGCCAAGGCTCTGGCACTCGATGGCTTCAAACACACCGAACTCGAGCACTTCATCACCATCGGCTTTGCCCGCAACGCCCTGATGCAGGCCGCGCCCGCGGTGATTGAGAAGGTCAAAGCCGGGGAGATCAGCCACTTCTTCCTGGTGGGTGGCTGTGACGGCGACAAGGCCGAGCGCGCCTACTTCACCGAGTTTGCCAAGGCGGCACCGCGCGACAGCCTGCTGCTCACGCTGGGCTGCGGCAAGTACAAGTTCAACAAGCTCGACTTTGGCGACATCGGCGGCATTCCGCGCCTGCTGGACGTGGGTCAGTGCAACGATGCCTACTCCGCCATTCAGCTGGCGCTGGCGCTCTCCGAGGCGTTCGAGTGCGGGGTCAACGATCTGCCGCTGACGCTGGTGCTCTCCTGGTTCGAGCAGAAAGCCATCGTCATTCTGCTCACCCTGCTGTCGCTCGGGGTGAAAGACATTCGTACCGGCCCGACCGCCCCCGCCTTCCTCACCCCGGCCCTGCTCAAGGTGCTGGAGGAGCAGTTTGGCCTGAAAGGGACCACCACGGCCGAGGCTGACTTGGCCGAGATCCTGGCGGCCTGAGCGGTTCCATATCTGCCTTACACGCTCAGTATGTTGTAAGCATTTGGCGAGCCGCCCGGCTCGCCTTTTTTCTGGCCCCGGCTTTTTCATCAGACGTTTTTCAACCCGTTTCAAACATAAGGAGCCTTGTGATGACCTCTCTCACGCTCACCTGCATTGGCCGCCAACAGAACACCCACGACGTAGTGAGCTGGCAGCTGGCGCCGCTTTCTGGCAGCCTTCCTCCCGTGCTGGCTGGCCAGTGCATCACCCTGCATACCGAGATCGACGGCCAGCCGGAGTGCCGCGCCTATACCCTCTCCTCCAGCCCGCAGGATGCGTGCTGGCAGGTGACTATCAAGGATGTGGGACGGGTCTCCCGCCATCTGCACCAGACCTTGCAGGTGGGAGACAAGATCCGGGCCGATGGCCCGTTCGGCGAGTTCAACCTGACCAACCTCCCTTGCGAGCGGCCGCTGCTGCTCAGCGCTGGTTCCGGCATCACCCCCATGTGGGCCATGCTGCGGGACGAGCTCGCCAAACGACCGGATGCCGATATCCGCTTTATTCACAGCGCCCGCTCGCCAGCAGATGTGATCTTTGCCGAGGAGCTGACTGCGCTGACTAAGGCACATATCGGGCTACGTCATGCATTCGTGCTGGAGCACGCTCCGGCTGACCACCCCTGGATTGGCCGACTCACCCCCACCATGTTGGCCGAACTGGCCCCTGACCTGCGCGAACGCCATGTCTATCTCTGCGGCCCAACCTCCTATATGGCGGCGGTCAGCACCATGCTGGCAGAGCTGGGATTGCCGCCGGAGCAGTTGCATCAGGAGTCCTTTGGTCTTCCTCCCGCAGAGCCCGCCACGACCACCAGCGACCACTTCTGGCTGACCCTGAAAAAGAGCGGCAAGAAAGTGAAAATTTTGCCGGGCCAGACCCTGCTGGCGGCGCTGGAAACAGCGGGCGAAACCATGATGGCAGCTTGTCGCGCCGGCGTATGTGGCGCCTGCAGGTGCTCCACCGAGGGGGATATCGAGCGCCAGAGCGTGATGACCCTGAGTGCGCAGGATCTGGAGAGCGGCGTTGCTCTGGCCTGCTCCTGCACCGCGAAAGGGGATATCAGCCTCGATTATTGAGGCGTGGTAAAGGCTTTCTTGAGCAGTAACGAAGGCTTCATTGGCATCCCAAGCTTTTCCAGAGCAGACAGGACGGGTAGACTCTGCCCCCAGTTTCACCAGAACACGGGATAAAAAATGACAATACTGGTCACAGGGGGCGCCGGCTATATCGGCTCCCACACCCTGGTTGAGCTGCTCGGCGCGGGGCAGCAGGTCGTGGTACTCGACAACCTATCCAACTCCTCACCGGAGTCACTCAAGCGGGTCGAGCAGATCACCGGCAAACCGGTCACCTTCGTCGAAGGGGATGTGCTGGACAGAGCCTGCCTGCAGCAGCTGTTTGCCAACCACCAGATCGAATCGGTGATCCACTTCGCGGGCCTCAAGGCAGTCGGAAAGTCGAGCCAGATCCCGCTCACCTACTACCAGAACAACATCAGCGGCACTCTGGTGCTGTGCGAAGAGATGGCCAAGGCCGGGGTTTTCCGGCTGGTGTTCAGCTCCTCGGCCACCGTCTATGGCGATCCCGCTTCGGTGCCGCTGCGGGAAGATTTCCCTACCAGTGCCACCAACCCCTACGGTCGCTCCAAGCTGATGGTGGAGGAGATCCTCCGTGATCTCGCCAAATCCGATCCCCGCTGGGCCATCGTACTGCTGCGCTACTTCAACCCGGTCGGCGCCCACGAGAGCGGTCTGATTGGTGAAGACCCCAACGGCATCCCCAACAACCTGCTGCCCTATATCAGCCAGGTGGGTGTCGGCAAGCTCAAGGAGCTGGGGGTATTTGGTAATGACTACCCAACGCCAGACGGCACCGGCGTGCGCGACTACATCCATGTAGTGGATCTGGCCATAGGCCACCTGAAAGCACTGGCGCGCATCAAGCGCGACACCGGCGTCTTCACCTACAATCTGGGCACCGGTCAGGGTTACTCGGTACTGGAGATGGTCAAAGCGTTCGAGGCCGCCAGCGGCCGCCCCATACCCTACCAGATCAAACCCCGTCGCCCGGGCGACATCGCCGAGTGCTGGGCCGAGCCGACGCTGGCCCGTGCCGAGCTGGGCTGGCAGGCAGAGCGCGGTCTGGAGCAGATGATGGTCGATACCTGGCGCTGGCAAAGCAACAACCCGAACGGCTATCAAGGCTGATGATCTAGCGGGTTGATAACAAAACGCCCCGACATTTTCATGTCGGGGCGTTTTATTTTGCGACGCTCAATCAGTGGGTCTGGCAGTGGGTCTGGCTGCGCAGCAACGGCAATGGCGCGAGATAGGGAACGATTCGCGCGATCAGCCGATCCGCCAGCGGGGTGAGCAGTAACCAGGGCAGGCAGAGGGTCGCCAGCCCCAGTGCGCCGACATAGACGTCGGTAAACCAGTGGGCCCCCGCCAGAATGCGCGGCGCGGAAAAGATCGGCACCATCAGCAGCGCACTGACACCGGCCCAGCGCGGCAGATAACGCAAGGCGTAACCGGCGAAGATCATCAGGAACAGGGCGTGATCCCCCGGGAAGCTATCGCCGGAAGAGTCCTTGGTCGGGATCGCACTGAGATGGGTGACTCGCAAGGCGTCGCTCACCATCAGAGTCGGGCTGGGGCGCTCCACCGGCAGTTGATGACCAAGCTGATTGATCGCCAGCGCACTGAACAGCATCACAATGCCCATCGCCACCAGCTGGCGACGACCCGCCAGATCCCGGGCGAAGAAACAGCGGGCCAGGATCAGTCCCATACAGGCGAGTACCGCCAGATCGAACAGCCGGTTATTGGTGATGGCCACCAGATCGGGCCACAACGGCGACTGCCCGAGCCAGCCGTTAACGGTATGAAAAATCGCGAGGTCCCACTGATCCCAGGGACCATGAGCGGGCAGCGCAGCCCAACTGATGGCCACCAGACCACCGACCAGATAGCAAAGCAGGAACTTGCCCATGGGGACTCTCCGTTGGAAAAGGGCGATATGATAAAACTGTAGAGTGCGTCACAAAACCGAAGAATTGTAAGAAAGTGCGACACGAAATCAAGCCTCAAATAAAACCGACCCACCCATTCCAGCCTCGCACGCCCGAACAGTGACAAGATTTCTGCTTCCGGGGCAGCATCTGTGGGCCTCTCACCATGAGTGCGGCTTGTGCCACCACCGCAACACCCCCTAGAATGCGCACTTCCCTTTACTGCGAAAGGAAGCGGTATGCATATTCACATTCTCGGGATCTGCGGCACCTTTATGGGTGGTCTGGCGGTGTTGGCAAAACAGCTTGGTTACCGGGTGACCGGCTCAGACGCCAACGTCTATCCCCCCATGAGCACCCAGCTCGAGCAACAGGGCATCGAACTGACCGAAGGCTATGACCCCTCCCAACTCGATCCGGCGCCGGATCTGGTGGTGATCGGCAACGCCATGAGCCGCGGCAACCCCTGTGTTGAATATGTGCTGGACCGCAATCTGCCCTACATCTCCGGCCCCCAGTGGCTGCTGGAGCACGTGCTGCAGGATCGCTGGGTGCTGGCCGTAGCCGGCACCCACGGCAAGACCACCACCGCCAGCATGCTGGCCTGGGTGCTGGAGTACGCCAAGCTGGAGCCCGGTTTCCTGATCGGCGGCGTACCGGGCAACTTCCCGGTCTCGGCACGTCTCGGCTCTGCCCCCTTCTTCGTCATCGAGGCGGACGAGTATGACTGCGCCTTCTTCGACAAGCGTTCCAAGTTCGTCCACTACCACCCGCGCACCCTGGTGATGAACAATCTGGAGTTCGACCACGCGGACATCTTCCCGGATCTCGCCGCCATCCAGCGCCAGTTCCACCACCTGATGCGCACCGTACCGAGCAACGGCCGGGTGCTGTTCCCGCAAGCCGATCACAACCTCACGGCCGTGCGCAAGATGGGCTGCTGGAGCGAAGTGGAGCTGGTGGGTCAGGACGACGCCAAGTGGAAAGCGGTGAAACTGGCCGATGACGGCTCTGCCTTCGAGGTGTGGCTGGATGGGCAGAAGCAGGGCGAGGTGCACTGGGAGTGCATCGGCGAGCACAACGTCAACAACGGTCTGATGGCCATCGCGGCCGCCCGCCATGCTGGTGTCATGGTGGAGCACGGCATCGCAGCCCTCTGCCAGTTCAAATCCCCCAAGCGGCGGATGGAGCTCAAGGGCGAGGTGGCTGGCATCAGCGTCTATGACGACTTTGCCCACCACCCCACCGCCATCGAGACCACCCTCGGCGGTCTGCGCGCCAAGGTAGGCGGCTCACGTATTCTGGCGGTGCTGGAGCCTCGCTCCAACACCATGAAGCTGGGGGTTCACAAGGAGGAGTTGGCTGGCTGCTTCGATGGCGCTGACGAGGTGTTCTTCTTCCAGCCGCCCAACATCGGCTGGGATCTCGGCGAGGTGACAGCCCATATGACCAGACCGGCCAAGGTGTTCAACGATCTGGAGACCCTGATCAACCGGCTGGTGGCCGAGAGCCGCGATGGCGACCATATTCTGATCATGAGCAACGGCGGCTTCGGCGGCATTCATGACAAGCTGATCGCCCGCCTCAAGGATTACCACGGCGAACTATGAACAAAGCGATCACCCTGGCGCTGACCGGTGCCTCCGGCGCCCCCTACGCCCTACGCCTGCTCCAGTGTCTCGTGCAGGCAGACTATCGGGCCTACCTGCTCGCCTCCTCGGCGGCCAGAGTGGTGCTCAAGACCGAGCAGCAGCAGGAGTGGCCCGGCTCGCCGAAAGAGCTCTCTGCCTATCTCTGCCGCCAATATGGCGCCAAAGAGGGTCAGATAGTTGCTTGCGGCAAGGAGGAGTGGTTCTCGCCGGTGGCTTCCGGCTCGGCAGCACCGAAACAGATGGTGGTCTGCCCCTGCTCCATGGGCACCGTCTCGGCCATTGCCAACGGCACCTCGGACAACCTGCTGGAGCGGGCGGCGGATGTGGTGATCAAGGAGCGCGGCCAGCTGATCCTGGTGCCCCGCGAAACCCCTTTCTCGGCGATCCATCTGGAGAACATGTTGAAACTGGCGCGGCTCGGGGTGACCATCATGCCTGCCGCTCCCGGTTTCTATCATGAGCCGAAAAGCATCGAGGATCTGGTGGACTTTATGGTCGCCCGCATCCTCGATCATCTCGGTGTCGAGCATGAGCTGACCCGCCGCTGGGGCTATGGCCACCAGTGAAGTAACTGCCACATCCGGCCATAAAAAAAGGCGCCCCCTCGATGAGGGGCGCCTTTTTCGTTAAGCCGTATCAGCAAGCCTGAATAGGTGCCGTCACGTACTTGAACAGGAAATCAGTCACCTCTTCGCGCGCCGGGCGCTGGGGTTGATTGATCATCTGCATCATCACATAGCCAAAACCGGTCAAAGAGCGGGCCAGATCCTGTGCCGACAGCACGCTGGTGATCTCCCCTGCATCCATGGCGGTTTGCAGCTCGCTGGCGATCAGCTCAAGGCACTGATCGAGCAGCCGGGTATAGCGGGGCCATACCTCTTCCCGAACCGATGAACTCCACTCCAGCCAGATACCGGCATAATCCGGTTGATCGTAGGCGGCATCGACAGAGAGGCGGACATGACGCTGGATCTTGTCGAAAATGGAGCCCTGGTCACCATATGCCTGCGACAGCATCTGGTTCACAAAGCGTTCGATCTCGGCCAGCACCTCATCAACCAACTCCTCGCGGGTGTTGAAATAGTTGAAGACGGTAGCCACAGAGACCTTGGCCTGTTCGGCTATCTCGGCGTGACCTGCACGGCCAATGCCGCGACGGGAGAACACCTCGATGGCACATTCCATCAATTGGGAGCGACGAGCTTCCGGCGACAACCGGGTACGACGTCTTATTTCTGCGCGTGGTTCCATAGTTTTTATCATCTAATAGTTATTGATTATGGTGTTTATAGTATTTTAACTAATCATGCCTGAGTGCCTGCTAACTCTATCAATTAAAATAAGCCGATAAAAGCACCACGTATCTCTAGCACCCTTCGACATGAGTGGTAGAATCATCGGTTTTGATATTCATGAACGGCCAAATCCCCTTTGGCCTTATGGGAGTAAGTGATGAAACACACCGTCGAGGTGATGATCTCCGAGGCTGAAGTAGCCGCCCGGATCGCCAAATTGGGTGAAGAGATCACCGCCCGCTATCAGGGTTCTGACGAAGTCGTGATGATTGCGCTGCTGCGCGGTTCCTGCATCTTCCTGGCCGACCTCTGCCGCCAGTGCCAGCTGCCCATCACCCTGGACTTCATGACCGCCTCCAGCTACGGCTCCGGCATGCACAGCACCCGTGACGTCCGCATCCTCAAAGACCTGGACGATGACATCAAGGGCAAGGATGTGGTGATCGTGGAAGACATCATCGACACCGGTTACACCCTCAACAAGGTGCGCGAGATCCTCTCCCTGCGCGAGCCGAAATCCCTGGCCATCTGCACCCTGCTGGACAAACCCTCCCGCCGCGAAGTGCAGGTGCCGGTCGACTGGATTGGCTTTGCCATCCCGGACGAATTCGTGGTCGGCTGTGGCATCGACTACGCCCAGAAGTACCGCAACCTGCCGTTTATCGGCAAAGTGGTACCCCAGGAGTAAGCCAGGTTCAGGAATATCACGGGTGAAGTGGCCTTGCGCCCTTTACTCTGTGCAGGCGGCCTTGGCCGCCTTTTCTGTATCGAGCCGGATTCAACCATCACAGAGGTTGCAATGAACGCACTGGAAATCAGCGGCCTGAAAAAGACCTATCAGGGGGGCGTCGAAGCCCTTAAAGGCATCGATCTGACCGTCAGGCAGGGGGACTTCTTCGCCCTGCTCGGCCCGAACGGCGCGGGCAAATCCACCACCATCGGCGTCATCAGCTCGCTGGTGAACAAGAGCGCCGGCAAGGTGAAGGTATTTGGCTACGACATCGACAGCGATCTGGAACAGGCCAAGGCCCAGCTCGGGCTGGTGCCGCAGGAGTTCAACTTCAGCCAGTTCGAGAAGGTGATCCAGATTGTCACCCATCAGGCAGGTTTCTACGGCGTGCCCAAGGCGGAAGCGAAGATCCGCGCCGAGAAGTACCTGCGCCAGCTCGACCTGTGGGAGAAGCGCGACATGCCTGCCCGCACCCTCTCCGGCGGCATGAAGCGTCGCCTGATGATCGCCCGCGCCCTGATGCACGAGCCCAAACTGCTGATCCTCGATGAACCGACCGCCGGGGTCGATATCGAGATCCGCCGCTCCATGTGGACCTTCCTCAAGGAGCTCAACGAGCAGGGCGTCACCATCATCCTCACCACCCACTATCTGGAAGAGGCGGAGATGCTCTGCCGCAACATCGGCATCATCGACAAGGGTCGCCTGATCGAGAACACCAGCATGAAAAACCTGCTGGGCAAGCTGGGTCGCGAGACCTTCCTGCTCGACCTTGCGCCAGGTTCTGCCGTACCCGAGGTACCAGAGTTCAACGGCCGCATGCCGGATGAGCGCACCCTCGAGGTGGATCTCGACAAGAGCCAGTCACTCAACAGCCTGTTCGAGCAGCTGTCGAATCAGCAGGTGCAGGTCGTGAGCATGCGCAACAAGGCCAACCGACTGGAAGAGCTGTTCGTCAATCTGGTCGAAGAGGGGAGAAAAGCATGAATCTGGCCACCTATTACATCGCCTTCAAGAGCATTCTGGCCAAGGAAGTGAGCCGCTTTACCCGGATCTGGATCCAGACCCTGGTGCCACCGGCCATCACCATGAGCCTCTACTTCGTCATCTTCGGCAACCTGATCGGTTCGCGCATCGGTGACATGGGCGGCTTCAGCTACATGGAGTTCATCGTGCCCGGCCTCATCATGATGTCGGTGATCACCAACTCCTACTCCAACGTCGCCTCCTCCTTCTTCAGCGCCAAGTTCCAGCGCAATATCGAGGAGATGCTGGTGGCACCGGTGCCCAACTACGTCATCATCGCCGGTTATGTGGGCGGTGGCGTGGCACGCGGCCTCTGTGTCGGCCTCATCGTCACCCTGGTGTCGCTGTTCTTCGTACCGCTGCAGATCCACCATCTGTTCAGCGTCTGCTTCACCGTGCTGCTCACCTCGATCCTCTTCTCGCTGGGCGGGCTGATCAACGCGGTGTTTGCCAAGACGTTCGACGACATCAGCATCATCCCCACCTTCGTGCTGACACCGCTCACCTATCTGGGCGGGGTGTTCTACTCCATCAGCCTGCTGCCGCCGTTCTGGCAGGGTGTCTCCCAGGTGAACCCCATCATTTACATGGTGAACGCGTTCCGCTACGGCTTCCTCGGTATCTCCGACGTGCCGCTCGGCACCGCCTACCTCATCATCATCGGCTTTATCGTGGCCCTCTACGGTATCGCCTGGTGGCTCATCTCTCGGGGCACCGGGCTGCGTCACTGACGACATGTAACGGGCACCTCGCGGTGCCCGTTGTTTATTCTCATCCCCCTCTCTTCATCACACATCAGATAACCTCCCTGTTATTAAGGCTTTATCCGGCACCTTGTGATCCACCGCAATTTTCGGATTACCCCCAAAGGTATAATTCCCGCGGTTGGAAGAGCCGTGATGGACGGCCTCTTCCTCTCTCTCATTTCCCAGCAGGACAGGATCGCTTATGTCACTGATCACCGAGTTGCCAGCCATTTTCGAGAGTTTTTCAGATGCCCGTCGTCAGGGCTTTCTGGCTGTGATGGCACTCAAGGAGCGACAGATCCCCCTGGTCGGAACCTACTGCACCTTCATGCCGCAGGAGGTGGCGATGGCCGCTGGCGCCGTGGTGGTATCGCTCTGCTCCACCAGCGACGAGACCATCGAGGAGGCCGAGAAAGATCTGCCCCGCAACCTCTGCCCGCTGATCAAAAGCAGCTATGGGTTCGGCAAGACCGACAAGTGCCCCTACTTCTACTTCTCCGATCTGGTGGTGGGTGAGACCACCTGCGACGGCAAGAAGAAGATGTACGAGTACATGGCCGAGTTCAAACCGGTGCACGTGATGCAGTTGCCCAACCGCGCTGATGACGAGGCCTCCCGCACCCTGTGGCGCAGCGAGATCGTCCGCTTCAAGGCGCTGCTGGAGCAGCAGTTCGGCCAGCCCATCAGCGAGCAGGCGCTGCGAGATGCCATCGTGCTGAAAAACCGCGAACGCCGCGCGTTGGCCGACTTCTACCGGCTGGGCCAGCTCAATCCCCCGGCACTGAGCGGCACCGACCTGCTCAAGGTGGTCTATGGCGCCACCTTCCGCTTCGACAAGGAGCAGCTCATCAGCGAGTTGCAAGAGATGACCCGCCGCATCAAGGCCGAGTATGCCGAGGGCAAGCGGCTCGACGCCCGTCCGCGCATCCTCATCACCGGCTGCCCCATCGGCGGTGCGGCCGACAAGGTAGTGCGCCTCATCGAGGAGCACGGCGGCTGGGTGGTGGGATACGAGAACTGCACCGGTGCCAAGGCGACCGAACAGTGCGTCAGCGAACAGGGTGACCCCTACGACGCCCTGACCGACAAGTATCTGGCCATCGGCTGCTCCTGCATCTCCCCCAACCACCAGCGCATGACGCTGCTGAGCCAGATGGTGGAGGAGTATCAGGCGGACGGAGTGATCGACGTGATCCTGCAGGCTTGCCACACCTATGCGGTGGAGTCACTGGCCATCAAGCGCCACGTGCGCGAACGCCACGGCATCCCCTACATGGCGGTCGAGACCGACTACTCCAGCGCCGACAAGGGACAACTGGCAACCCGGCTGGCCGCCTTTATCGAAATGCTGTAAGGAGGCGCCGTGTCACTCTCCATCGGGATTGACTCGGGCTCCACCGCGACCAAAGGGATCCTGTTCGACAGCCGGGATGGCGGACGCATCGTCCGCCGTTTTCTGGTGCCGACCCCCTTTCGTCCGTTGGCTGCCATCGAGCAAGGCTGGGCTGAACTCTCGGCCGATTTGCCAGAACGCCCCCATCTCACCCTGACCGGCTATGGCCGGGATCTGGCGTCGTTCGCCGATCGCCGGGTCACCGAGATCTCCTGCCACGGGCTGGGCGCTCGCCTGCTCTGCCCATCGGTACACACCGTCATCGACATCGGCGGCCAGGATAGCAAGGTGATCCAGCTCGATGGCGACGGCAACCTCACCGACTTTCTGATGAACGACAAGTGCGCCGCCGGTACCGGCCGCTTTCTCGAGGTGATCACCCGCACCCTGGGGGCGCGAGTCGAGCAGCTCGACGAGCTGCTGGAGGGAGCAGAGCCCCACGACATCAGCAGCATGTGTACCGTGTTTGCCGAGTCGGAGGCGATCAGCCTGCGCTCGGCGGGGATTCCGGCCGAGTCGATCCTCGCGGGCATCGTCCGATCCATGGCCCGGCGCAGTGCCAACTTCATCGGCCGCCTCGGCGCCAGACCGACGGTGCTCTTTACTGGCGGCGTCAGCCACTGCGCCACCTTCCGCCACTATCTGGCCGAAGGGTTGGGCTGCGAAGTCGCCACCCATCCGGATGCCCAGTTTGCCGGTGCGCTGGGGGCCGCCCTATTCGGTGCCCGCGCCAGCACGGGAGGCAAGTCATGAACGAGGAGTTTCTCTACCTGTTCCACTCCACCCTCGGCACGATCAGGCTGCGCAAGCGGCTGGAGCAGTACGGCCAGTCGTTTCGGGTCTGCGACGTACCGCGCCAGCTCAGCGCTGGCTGCGGCCTCGCCATTCGCCTCCACTGCCCGCCTGAGGAGTGGCAGCAGTGGTGCCAGCACGGCGAAACCGCCGCCGTCTTTCGCTGCGAAGCGGACGGCGACTATCAGGAGCTGGCCCGCTATCCAGCCGTGTGAGCCTGCAGGAACCACCCCATTTGACCGCCCGACACCCGATCGTGGCAGCAACCACATTTACCCGGCGCGTTGAATGGCCTGTGCCTCACCGCAGGCGATCCACCGCGCCCGCATTTACAACAAGGAGAAACACAATGCACAACACGCACACTGGCAATACTCACACGGCCAAACGCTGGCTGACCGGCCTGCTGATGTCCGGCTGCCTGCTCGCCTCCCAGGTGGGCGCAGCCCCCTCCGGCAAGGATATGACCATCTGGTTTGATCTCGGCGGCCCGGTCGGCGAATCCTACGTCACCGTGGTGCAGAATGGCGCCAAACAGGCGGCTGAAGATCTGGGGGTAGATCTGCGACTGGTCTACTCCGACTGGCAACCCCAGAAAATGATCGAGAACTTCAAGCAGGCAGTGGCCGCCAAGCCCACCGGCATCGTGGTGATGGGCCACCCCGGTGACAGCGCCTACCAGCCGCTGATTGCCGACGCCATCACCAAGGGGATCAAGGTGACCTCGGTGGACACCGAGCTCTCCGGCACCATGGCCAATGAATTGAGCAACGGCTTTGGCTACGTGGGCGACAACAACGCCACCCGCGGCATCAATCTGGCCAAAGAGGCCCTGCGCCGCAGCGGCCTGAAGAAGGGTGACCGCGCCATGGTGTGGGGCATCAAGGATATCGCCCAGCGCAGCGACTCTACCCGTGGCCTGATCAAGACCCTGGAAGAGGCGGGCATGAAGGTCGACTTCATCCAGATCTCGCAAGAAGTGGACAAAGACCCGTCCCTGGGTGCCCCGGTCGTCACCTCCTATCTGGCCACTCACCCCGACGTGAAGATGGTGCTGGTGGATCACGGTGCCCTGACCGCCCAGATGGGCAACTTCCTGCGCAACGCCGCCGTCAAACCCGGTGAGCTGTTTGTCGCCGGTTTCAGCCTCTCCCCCGCCACCGCAGACGGGATCCAGTCCGGTTATGTGCAACTGGTAGCCGATTGCCAACCCTACCTGATGGGTTACCTCTCGGTGGTCCAGCTGGTGCTGAGCGAGCGTTACGGCTTTGCCGGGCTGGACATCAACACCGGGGCCGGTTTTGTCACCAAAGACAACATCGCGCTCATCGCCCCGCTGGCGGCCAAAGGTCTGCGCTAAATGGCGCCACTGGCCCTCGAGCTGCACGGGCTGAACAAATGGTTCGGCCCGGTGCAGGCCCTGCGGGATATCCATTTCCAGCAGCGGGCGGGTGAAGTGGTGGCCCTGCTTGGCGACAATGGCGCGGGCAAGTCGACCCTGATCCGGGTCATTGCCGGTGCCGAACCGTTCGGCAGCGGAACCCTGACCGTTGCCGGGCAGACGGTGGCTGGCGATCGCTACGATGTGCCCACCGCCCGTCGACTCGGCATCGAGACCGTCTATCAGAGCGGCGCCCTTGGCGAGCAGCAGAGCGTCTGGCGCAACCTCTTTCTGGGGCGCCATCTGCGCAATCGCTGGGGCTTTATCGACCGGCAAGAAGAGCGATGCCGGGCCGCCGAGCTGCTGCGGGTGCTCCATTTTCGCGGCATCGGTGCCAACGTCGATGCGCCGGTCAGCCTGCTCTCTGGCGGCGAACGACAGGGGCTGGCCATCGGCCGCGCCATGCTGTTTGATGCCCGGCTGGTGATCCTCGATGAGCCGACCACCGCCCTATCCCTCGGTGAGGTAGAGAAGGTGCTCAGCTTTATCGAACAGTTGCGGGCCCAGGGCCGCGCCTGCCTGCTGATCACCCACAACATGGCCGATGCCTACCGGGTCGCCGACCGCTTCGTGGTCATGGACAGGGGTGCCATCGTCGCCCAGTACCACAAGGCCGACATGACCCTCCCGGCCCTGCAACAGGCGCTGCTCGATGCCGTCAGAAGGGGTAGCCAATGAGACACTTCCTGCTCGCCCATCGGGCGCCTTTACTGACCGGGCTGATCCTGCTGCTGCTGTGGGGGTTGTTTGCCAGCATCAGTCCGGTCACCTTTTTCCATGGCCGGATCTACACCTCCCTGCTCTCGACCATTCCGCTGACCATCCTGCTGGCGCTGGGCATGACCCTGTTGATCATCGCCCGCGAGATCGACATGAGCTTTCCTGCGGTCATCGCGCTGGGGGGATTTATCTTCGCCTGGCTGTTCCAGCACACCGGCTCGCCGCTGCTGGCACTGCTGGGGGCGATGGCGGGCGGGCTGCTGTGCGGGCTGCTCAACGCCCTGCTGATCGTGCAGTTCCAGATCCCCTCCATCATCGCCACCATCGGTACCCAGTTCTTTATCGGCGGTCTCACTACTGTGCTGGCCGACGGGCTGGCCCTCAGCCTGCCCGAGATCCGCGACACCCTGCTCCATACCCTGCTGACTGGCAGAGTGTGGGAGTGGCTGCCCGCCCAGGCCCTCTGGAGCCTGCTGGCAGCGCTGCTGCTCTGGCTGCTGCTGGCTCATCACGAGCTGGGTGACAATATCAACTTCATCGGAGACAACCCGGAGGCTGCACGCCTGATGGGGGTGCCGGTCAACCGGATGCGGCTCGGCCTCTTCATGCTGATGGGGCTGCTCGCAGCGCTGGTCGGGGTGCTGATCAGCGTCGAGATGAGCAGCTGGTGGCCCAATCAGGGGCAGGGTTACATGCTGCTGGTGTTTGCCTCTGTGTTCATTGGCGGCACCTCGGTACTGGGGGGCAGAGGCACTCTGCTGGGCAGCCTGTTTGGCGCCTGCATCATCGGCATGCTGGAGGCGGGCATCATCAGCGCCGGTCTCGACGGCTTCTGGACCCGACTGGTCTACGGGGTGATGATCCTCGCCGCCCTGATGATCCACGGCAGCATGCTGCAACTTCAACAGGGACGCTGGCGTTCCCGTTTTTTAAAATAAGGTTCTGACATGAGCAAAATCACCATCATTGGCGCAGGCAGCGTCATGTTTACCCGCCAGATCGTCTCGGCCCTGCTCTCCTACCCCGCCATGGCGGGCACCGAGCTGGTGTTGATGGATCTCAATCCCGAGGTGCTGGCCCAGAGCCACCGTCTCATCACCATGATGGTGGCGCAATCCGGCCTGCCGATGCAGGTGAGCCAGACCACCAGCCAGCGCGATGCGATTCGCCATGCGGACTTCGTCATCAGCGCCATTCAGGTGGGCGGCCTCGCCCCCTGGAAGCTGGACATGGCGATCCCGGCCAAATACGGGGTGATCCAGGAAGTGGGCGACACCATGGGACCGGGCGGCATCTTCCGCGCCCTGCGCCACATTCCGCCCATGCTGGCGATCCTGCGGGATATGGAGGAGCTCTGCCCGAACGCCCTCTTCATCAACTACGCCAACCCGCTGGCCCCCCTCACCTGGGCAGCCAAGGAGGCAAGCGGCATCCAGTCCATCGGCCTCTGCTATGGAGTGCGCTACACCGTCGCCCAACTGGCCGGTTATCTGGGGGTCGGCCCCTGGGTAGATCACCCCTCCACCCCGGAACGCTGGCAGCGCCTGATGTATCACGATGTGCCCGCCGAGGTGGAGTACGAGTTCGCCGGGATCAACCACATGACCTGGATCACCCGCTTTGCCATCCATGGCGAAGATATGCAGCCGAAGATCCGGGCGCTGGTGAATGATCCGAAAACCCGCGAGGCGGACGGCGTGCGCTGCGAAGTGCTGAAGTTCTTTGGCCTCTGGTGTACCGAGAACCACTGGCACTGCAGCGATTACCTGCCCTATTTCCGCAAGAACGAGGCGATGATCAACCACTTCCTGCCCCAACGCTGGAATCTGTTGGCCCTGGAAGAGCAGGTCCACGCTGCCGGCAAGGCGGAGATCGCCGCCCAGCTGGCGGGGGAAAAACCCTTCGTCATCGCCCCCAACATGCTCAACGGGCCCAAGCTGATCCACGCCATGGTGAGCGGCGAGCGCACCCGCATCAACGGTAATCTGGCCAACTGCCAGCCCGAGGGACTGCTGGTGGAGAACCTGCCCGCCGACTGCGTGGTAGAGGTGCCGATCTGGGTCGATGAGAAGGGGCTGCAACCGCAGGCGATGGGGCGGCTGCCGACCCAGTGCGCCAGCCTGTGCAAGAGCAACACTGCGGTGCAGGAGCTGATTGTGCAGGCGGCCCTGACCGGCGATCTCGATGCCGCCCGCTACGCGCTGGCCCTCGATCCGGTCACCGCCACCGTCTGTACCCTGGAGCAAATCCAGCAGATGTTCGACGAGATGTACGCTGCCCAACGTCAGTGGCTACCCCAGTTCGCCTGATTGCAATAAGGGTCGGGACTGCGGCGTTCATACCCAGTACCGACCCTTTCCCCGCAAAATCGAGATTTATCTTGTTCGGTTCGGGGTTAGCCATTGCGGCTCAATCGGGAACTGTTAGAATTCATCCCTCTCTATAAAGAGGTAGAACATGCCTGCGTTGCTGCGCATGCTGGCCAATCTGGCGCTGGGGGGATTTTTCGTCGCCTCGGCCGGGTTCAAGCTGGTATCCCCCGCCCTGTTTGTCGAACAGATCGCGGCCTTCGGGCTGATCTGGCCGTCACTGATCCCGCCGGTGGCCTGGGGGTTGATAGCCCTTGAACTCTGCGCCGGACTAGCGGTCATCGCCAACCGGCGCTGGGGATTGTGGCTGGTGATCGGGCTGCTCGCCCTGTTTATTCCGGTGTTGGGCTATGGCGTTGCCATCGGGCTCGACATCTCTTGCGGCTGTCTTGGCAGGGCTGATCTCAGCTCGCTGCCAGAAGCCATTGTGCGGGATCTGCTGCTACTGACGCTTGCGGGCGCCCTGCTGCGAACTTCCCGCCCCGTTTTTCCCGTTCCTAAGGAGTAGTGACATGATGACATTGCGATCCCGCACCCTGCTGGCCTCGCTGATCGCCGCCAGTTTTGCCCTCGGTGGCTGTGGCGACAACCAGTTCGAGCAAGAGGTGAAGCTGGAGCAGTCGGCGGTACAACTGGCGCAAGAGACACAGCAAGGGGGCTATCAGCTGCTGACCGTGGCCGAGCTGAAAACCCGGATGGACAAGGGCGAGGAGCTGGTGATCATCGACACCATGCCCTATGAGGACTCCTACAAGAAAGAGCACATCCCGGGCGCCAAGAACTTTGTCTTCGTGAAGGAGGCCAAGGCCGGTGACAACTGGAGCGAGATCGTCGAGGGGAGCGGCACGGCGGAGCAGTTCCAGGCGCTGCTGGGTGAAGACAAGTCCCGCCCAGTGGTGATCTACTGCGGCTTCGTCAAGTGCGGTCGCAGCCACAACGCCGCCGCCTGGGCGGTGACTCAGGGCTATCAGCAGGTCTATCGGGTGCCGGGCGGCATCTTCGCCTGGAAAGGCGCCGGTTACCCCGTCTCTGCCAAGTAATCCCTGCTCACAAGGCAACACAGCCAATATGAAAGAAGCCCGCAACTGCGGGCTTCTTTCATATTGGGTCACGCTCGGGGTTAGCTGGCGGCCTGTGGCTGCACCATCTCCACGTTGGCCAGCTGCTGTTTGCCCAGCAAGCGCTTGGTGATCATCGCCGCCATGATGGAGCCGTTGACGTTGAGGGCGGTACGGCCCATATCCACCAGTGGCTCAATGGCGATCATCACCCCCACCAGCGCGATGGGGAAGTTGAGGGTGGAGAGCACGATCAGCGCGGCGAAAGTGCCACCGCCGCCCACCCCGGCAACCCCGATGGAGCCGAGCGCAATGACCGGCAGCAGGGTCAGCAGGAACAGGGGATCGAAGGGGTTGATGCCGAGCATGGGGGCGATCATCGCCACCATCATGGCCGGATAGATACCGGCGCAGCCATTTTGACCCAGATTGGCACCGAACGACGCGGCAAAGTTGGCGATGCTGGCGGGCACCCCAAGGCGCTGCTGGGTCTCGATGCTAAGCGGAATGGAAGCTGCGCTGCTGCGGGAGATAAAGGCGAAGGTGAGCACGCCCCACACTTCCCGCAAATAGTGCAGCGGGTTCTGGCCGAGCAGCAGCAGGATCACCATGTGTACCGCAAACATCGCCAGAATGGCGACATAGCAGACCAGAATAAAGCCGAGCAGATTGAGGATCTCGCTCAGCGGATAGTGCGCCACCACCCGGGCGATCAGCGCCATCACGCCATAGGGGGTAAGTGCAATCACCACCCGTACCATCTTCATCACCCACAGCTGCAGGGTATCGATGGCGACGGCGGCGCGAGCCCCCGCATCCGGGTGCTCCGCCTTCAGCTGCAGCAGGGCAACCCCGGCCAGCACGGTGAAGATCACCACCCCGATCACCGAGAGGCCGCGACTACCTGCCATGTCGGCGGCAAAGTTGGTGGGCACCAGCGAGAGCAGCAGGGCGGGCAGGGTCTGGGCACTGTCGATGGTACTCATGCTCTGTTGCAGGGCGGCGCTGTCGCTACCGTGGCTCAGCAGCCCCTCGGCAGTGAGACCGCTCAGATGGGTGATGGTCATCCCCACCACACCGGCAATCATCACCAGGGTCAGCATGGAGCCGATCAGCACGGCGCTGATCTTGCCGAGGGACTGGGCCTGCTCCAGCTTGTTGATGGCGGAGAGGATGGAGGTGAACACCAGTGGCATCATCACCACCTTGAGCAGGCTGACATAGCCGCCGCCAACGATATTGACCCACTCCAGGGTCTGCTGGACACCGGCATCATCGGCGCCCCAGCCCAGTTGCAGACCGAGACCAAACAGCCCCCCCAGCAGCAGACCGGCGAGCACCTTGCGCGACAACGGCACCGTGGCGGGCAGCCGGGTCAGGGCAAAACAGAGCAGACAGAAGAGCAACGAAGCAAACAAGGTAAACATAAATAAACACCTGTAGCGGCCATCAGGGCCGATTGTGGAGAGAGAAAACAACGGGTGCGAGCAGAGTCGCGAGGGAAAACGCCAAATGACAGGCGTGAAAAAACAGCGGACGCCTGAGGGGGCGTCCGCTGGCAATCGGGGGAATTACTTCTTTACGGGGGCGTCGTACTGTTCGGGTTCGTCGCTATAGACGCAGACATTCCACTTGGCGGCCAAACCATCATCGGCCAGGCAGTAACGCTCGAAGAACGCGGAGATCTCGGCGCGCTGGCAGTGAGCTTCAAAGGCTGCCATATCTTGCCAAATCTCGTTGAACACGATGGGGAAGCTCTCCCCCTCGGCAAACGGACTCGGAATGTGGCGGGTAACCAGATATTGCAGGCAACCATCCTCACGCAGGGTATTGGGCTCGAGCGCCTGCAGCACCTGAAACAGGGCTTGCTCCTGACCGGGTTTCGGCAGGAATTGGGCAATGCAGTAAACCTTCTTGGACATGGGGTCCTCCTGGTTGTGGCGGGCTCAGGCTTGCTGCAGCGTGACCACTTGGTTGTCGATAAGGCGGGCCTTGCCAAGATAAGCGGCCATCAGGATCACCAGCTGCGCGCTCTCGTCAGTGGCGGATTCGAGGGTGGCGGCATCGACGATGTCGATAGCATCGGTACGGAAACCGGCATTGTCGAGACGCTGACTGGCCTGCGCCACCAAGGAGGGCAGGTGGTGGTCACCCGCTTCGATCTGCTCGGCGATCCAGTTCATGGTGCGCGCCAGCTCGGGGGCGATGGCCCGCTCGGCGGCAGTCAGGTAGCCGTTGCGCGAGGAGAGCGCCAGCCCGTCCTCGGCCCGCACAGTCGGCACACCGACGATTTCGATGGGCATCGCCATATCGGCCACCATCTTGCGAATAAGCGCCAGCTGCTGGTAATCCTTCTGGCCAAAGCAGGCCACATCCGGCTGCACCAGATTGAACAGCTTGGTAACGACGGTGCTGACCCCACGGAAGTGACCGGGGCGTAGCGCCCCTTCCAGCAGGCCGGAGAGGCCCGGCACTTCGACGAACGTCTGGCTCGCCAGCCCCTGCGGATACATGATCTCCGGGGTCGGGGTGAATACCATGTCGACGCCGGCGACTTCCAGCGCAGCGCAATCCTGCTCCAGAGTACGCGGGTAGTTGGCGAGATCCTCGGCCTTGTCGAACTGCATCGGGTTGACGAAGATGCTGACCACCACCTTCTCGGCGTGGCTGTGCGCCTCTTTCACCAGCGTCAGGTGGCCCTGATGCAGGTTGCCCATGGTGGGCACGAATGCAATGGCTCGCCCTTCACGGCGCCATTGGCTGATCTGCTCACGCAGAACGACGGGATTATTTACGACCAACATCAGCAGTTCACCTTCCGATAAATCAAAAAGAGAGACGGGTTGCATCCACCGCTAGCGCTCGGGCGGGATGGGGCACGAGCATGGCTATCAGCAGTTCACCTTTAGATGAATCAATAAGATACGGATTAGCTATAGGGATTAACTCTACGAGGCTGACAAGCAGAGACGGGGGCCGCAGCCCCCATCGTGCAACCGCCAGGATCAGTTGAAGCAGTGCTCCGGGCCGGGGAAGCTCCCCTCGCTCACCTGCTGGACATAGAGGCGGATGGCGGCACGCACATCGCCGGTCTCGGCCAGGAAATTCTTGGTGAACTTGGGCACATAGCCGGAGGTGACGCCAAAGGCATCGTGCATCACCAGGATCTGGCCATCGGTCGCGGGACCGGCTCCGATACCGATCACCGGGATGCGCAGCGCCTTGGTGATGCGCTCGGCCAGCGCAGTGGGCACACACTCGAGCACCAGCAGCTGGATACCGGCCGCTTGCAGTTCGAGGGCCTGACGGTAGATCTCTTGCGCCTGAAACTCGTCGCGCCCCTGCACCTTGAAGCCACCAAAGACATGGACGGATTGCGGGGTGAGGCCGAGGTGACCACACACTGGCACCCCGTTGCGGGTGAGGTGGCGGATGGAGTCGCACAGCCAGTCACCCCCTTCCATCTTCACCATGCGGGCACCGGCCGCCATCAGGCGGGCCGCATTCTGGTAAGTCTGCTCCGGCGTGGCGTAGCTCATGAACGGCATGTCGGCGACCACCAGTGCCTTGCTGGCACCGCGCGCCACACAGCGGGTGTGATAGACCATCTCATCCATGTTGACCGCCAGGGTATCCTGACCCCCTTGCAGCACCATGCCCAGCGAATCGCCGATGAGCAGCACGTGGGCCCCCTCGTCGTCGAACAGCTTGGCAAAGGTGGCATCATAGGCGGTGATGGCGGTGAACTTTTGACCGTCCTGCTTCATCTTCAGCAGGCTGGCGGTGGTGATCTTGCTCATAGAGGCTCCTGTAGATCTGCACGCGGGGCAATGATGGCCAAATCATTGTGCGGGCAGCGGGCAACCAGTCGGGCGAGCGGGGTGCCGCAGGGCAGCACCAGAGCAGGCGCAATTTCGGCAAGGGGCAGCAGCACGAACTCCCGCTCCTTCATGCCGTAGTGGGGTACGATCAGGCGCTCATGGTTGATCACCTGATCCCCATAAAGCAGCAGATCGAGATCCAGGGTTCTCGGCCCCCACCGCTCATCTTTGCGCACACGTCCCTGTTCCAGCTCGATTTTTTGTAATTGATCCAGCAGCGCAAGGGGCGCCAGCCGGGTGTTGAGCCGGGCCACGGCATTGACGTAGTCCGGTTGGTCAGCAGGCCCCATGGGGCGGCTGCTGTAAAACGACGAGGCCTCCACCAGCACAGATTCCGGCAACCGGCCTAAAGCGGCGACGGCGCGACGAGCCTGACCCAGCGGGTCAGACAGGTTGGAACCTATGGCGATGAAGACCTCGGTCATCACGTCTGTTGTCACTCGGCCACTTTCGGTTTGCGGCGACGGGGGCGACGACGGTTGCGGCTGTTGCTGCTGCGCTTCTCGCCATCGTTGCTGCGGGCCTCACCGGCCGGGGCACGCTCACCGCTCGCCGGGCGACGGGTCGCTTCACGCTGCAGTTGCGGGCGCACATCCGGATTGGAGGCGACATAGCGCTCCCACCAGCTGGCCAGCTCGCCGAGACCACGCTCGACCCGGTTGCGCAGCAACAGGAAGTCGTACGCCGCGCGGAACTTGGGATGCTCCATGGCGCGCTCGGGGTGTTTGCCCTGACGACGGGTCAGACGCTGTTGCAGTGCCCAGATGTCGCGGACATCGGTGGTGAAACGGCGGGGAACGGCGATGATCCGCACCTGATTGTCCAGCACCTCGTTGATCGCCAGCATGAAGGCGTCATACCAGGGCAAGCCGCTCTCGTTCTCCAGCACCCGACCACGGGCCTCGACAGCGCCCCACAGCAGGGTGGCGTAGAGGAAGGCGGGAGTGACGCGCTTGTCTTCACGGACACGGGTGTCGGTATCGATCAGCGCCAGCTCAATCAGCTGCTCACAGGGCGAGTTGCCGTGCGGGGTAAACAGCGCCGCCACTTGCGGGAACAGCTGCTGGAACAGGCCATACTCGCGCAGCAGCTTGTAGGTCGCCAGACCGTCGCCAGCCAGGAACAGCTTGAGGGTCTCCTCAAACAAGCGAGCAGCAGGGATGTCTTGCAGCAGCGGCGCCAGCTCCTTGATGGGGGCGGCGGTACGCGGGCTGATGGTCATGTCCAGCTTGGCGGCAAAGCGCACGGCGCGCAGCATCCGCACCGGATCCTCACGATAACGGGTCTCGGGATCACCGATCAGCTCAAGCTTGCGCTCGGCCAGATCTTCCAGACCCCCTTCGAAATCGTGCAGGGTGAAATCTTTGGCACTGTAGTAGAGGGCGTTGACGGTAAAGTCACGGCGCTCGGCATCCTCTTCGATGGTGCCGTAGACGTTGTCACGCAGCAGCATGCCTTCATCAGACTGGGCCGACACATGTTTGCTGGTATTGACCTGATGGTGGTGACCCCGGAAGGTGGCCACTTCGATCACGTCACGACCAAAGACAATGTGGGCAAGGCGGAAACGACGGCCAATCAGGCGGCAGTTGCTGAACAGCGCCTTGATCTGCTCCGGCGTCGCATCGGTTGCGATGTCGAAATCCTTGGGTGTCTTCCCGAGCAGAATATCCCGGACTCCGCCGCCGACCAGGTAGGCCTCATAGCCCCCTTTGTTCAGGCGATAGAGCACCTTGAGGGCATTCTCGCTGATCTCTTTGCGCGAAACAGGGTGCTGATCACGGCTTAAGGTACGACGTTGACCGGCGACACGGGCTGGAATGGGGGATTCCACCGGCTGCTCGCCATCTTCCTTGCCGAGCACCTTGCGGCAAAAGTTTGCGATCTGGGAAAAAATGGTACACCTCTTCATGACTTCTAAATTGACGGGAGGCCAAAAAATAGCGGCCTATCATAGCTCACGCCTGACCAAATGAAAAACCATGCGGTTACTTCAGCTCATTTGAATCAAACCGGGCCAAAAAATAGCGGTCTACCTGTGCATAGCTCACGCCTAACCAAATGAAAAACCGTGCTGACAATTGATCCCGAATGAAACAGGTCGCCAGCAAAAATAGCGGTCTACCTGTGCATAGCTCACACCTGACCAAATGAAAAACCGTGCTGGCAATTGATCCCGAATGAAACAGGTCGCCAGCAAAAATAGCGGTCTATCTGCGCCCTGCTCACGTCCTATTACACGAAAACCGGCTCTCTTTACTCAACGTCCAGCGGGATCTTCTGGCTGGCGGGCACCCGGTCGAGCCGCCAGTTGGCGATGCCCCACCCGATGATCTCGTCGAGCCGGCTCGCCATCAGCTCGGGGGGCGGACACTGGCCGAGGAAGTGCAGCGCCTGCCACAGGGCCGGGCGCACCTCATCGAGCGCCAGCGCCGGCGCATGGTTCTGCTTGGAGAGCTTGTTGCCATCGGCCAGTACCGCCAGCGGCAGATGCACCCAGTCGGGCACCGGTGCCACCAGGGTCTGGTAGAGGGCAATCTGGCGCACCGTGGGCTCCAGTAGATCGGCGCCGCGCACTATCTCGGTGATGCCGCTGTCCATATCATCCACCACCACCGCCAGGTTGTAGGCGTAGAGCCCGTCGCGGCGACGGATAATGAAATCCTCCTCGGCGAGCGCCGCTGGCACCGCAATATGGCCCTGCAAGCGATCATCGAAGTGGTAGACCGGATGGTGCTGGCGCAGCCGGGCGGCACATCCCTCTGCCGTCAGCCCGAGGGTGCGGCAGTGGCCGTTGTAAAATCCACCGCTCGCCATGATTTCGCGCCGGGTACATCGACACCAGTAGAGATCGCCAACCCGATAGAGCTGGTCGATGATCTCGTCATAACGGCCGTGGCGCGCACTCTGGAACATCACCTCCCCATCCCACTCGAGGCCATATGCCTCAAGGGTCTTGAGGATCAGGGCCGCCGCGCCTGCCATCTCCCGCGGCGGATCGATATCTTCGATGCGCACCAACCAGCGCCCCTGCCGGGATCGGGCCTGCAAAAAGCTGCCGAGGGCGGCGATCAGCGAACCGAAGTGAAGCGGACCGGAAGGTGAGGGAGCAAAGCGGCCGACATAGGGGCGCATAAGGAGTGAGGACGGGGTATTCACGGGCATGACTGTTCGGGTAAGCGATTCATTGAGGCAGCATTCTGGGGCGCTACCGCCAAAAGCTCAATAAAAAAGGGAGCCCGCGAGCTCCCTTTTTCATATACCAGAGGGTCGGGATCAACCGGCCATCTGTTTTTCCTTGATCTCGGCCAGCGTCTTGCAATCGACACAGAGGTCGGCAGTCGGACGGGCTTCCAGACGACGGATACCGATCTCGATACCGCAGTGTTCGCAGTAACCGAAATCATCGTCTTCAAGCAGCTGCAAGGTCTTCTCGATCTTCTTGATCAGCTTGCGTTCACGGTCGCGGGTACGCAGTTCAAGAGCGAACTCTTCTTCTTGCGCGGCACGATCCACGGGATCCGGGAAGTTGGCAGCCTCGTCTTTCATATGGTCGACGGTACGATCAACTTCCTGCATCAGTTGGTTGCGCCAGGCACCCAGGATCTTGCGAAAATGCGCCTTTTGTTGGTCATTCATGTACTCCTCACCCGGCTTTTCCTGGTAAGGCGCGACACCCGCAATGGCCAGGGGGCCCAGAGATTTCCTGTTTTCGCCTGTTGGCATGCCCTGTCTCCTAATTCAGCACGCTACCCGTGCCATCCATAAATTGAGGGCGACATCTATAGCAGAAGGGTAACGGGTAAGCAAACGAGCCGTACCAATAATGTTACCCACTCCAATATTTATGCACTCCCCTCGGGTAACAGGTGACCAGATTCAAATGGGATGAAACCTTGGGCCACCATGCCATGCACCCCAACATGGGGCCGATAGCATAAAATTTCAACCCCCGCCGCAATTGACTGCTCAATTAGCAGACTATAGTGCGGATCTATATGGGTTGCAGGGCGCATCCGGCTTATTCCGGAGTGCAACACCATAAAGAGCAGCACGGCTCTGTGGCCCGCCGCTTTCATCGCCATCAGCTCGCGCAAGTGCTTGGCGCCACGGGCGGTGACCGCATCGGGGAAGTAACCCATGCCCGGTTGATAACGTTCGTCGAGCAGGGTCACCGATTTTACCTCGACGTAACAATTGCCCTTCTCGTCATCTTCCAGCAGCAGATCGATGCGACTGTTCTCTTCGCCATACTTCACCTCGGTGCGCAACCGGCTGTAGCCCGCCAGCGGGGCGATGGCCTCCTGCTCGATAAGCTCCCGGGCGATCTGGTTAGCGCGCGCCGTGTTGACGCAGATAAAGTGGCCCGCCGAGCTCTCGGCGATCTCCCAGCTGTTTGGCAGTTTGCGCTTGGGGTTGTCGGAGGTGGAGTACCAGACTCGGGTGCCCGGCTCGGCACAGCCGGTCATGGCACCGGTATTGGCACAGTGGATGGTGATGACCTCGCCGTTATCGAGTTGCACATCGGTCAAAAAGCGCTTGTAGCGGGCCACCAGCTGGCCCGATTGCAGGGGGGGATCAAAGATCACGGATTTGCCCTCCGTTGCTCTTCATTATCCAATCCCTCTTTGCGTCTTGCCCGCAGCGGCCAGCAGGCGAGCGGCTCGTAGCGTACCCCGTCCGGGGTCGAGATGGATTGATAGAGGCAGAACTCGTCAGCCTGCAGCAGAAAATTTGGGGCAGGCTGGATGGCCGGTGCCTCACCCGCCTTGCGCGACAGGGTGACGTGGGGGCGATAACCCTGCTCGCCATTGCCAAGACGCAGCTTCTCGCCGTGGCGGCGCAGCGCCCGGGCCAGCACATTCAGCTCGTTTGGCCACTCCTTCGGGCCAATCCAGGCGGCCTTGGCCCGGCTGAACCAGCCGGTCTCATCCAGCCTGATGGCAAGCGGCGGACAGTGCTGACGCTCTACGGCGGCGATCAGGCGGCGGGTGGTCACCTCGTCCGCTTCACCGAGGAAGGCGAGGGTCAGGTGAAGGTTGGCTTGCGGCACCAGCTGACCGGGCCAGGGCTGCTGATCGCGCCAGGCGATGAGCTCGGGGGCGAGCTCCTTGACGGGCAGGGCAAAGAAGAGTTTGGCCATGTGGTGATAATGCCTTTTTCACGCTCATTGGATGGGCCCATTCTATGGCAGCCATCCGGCCATGTCTCGCCAGCCTCCCGCCCGAGTGGCCATCTCCGCACATCCACTCACGGTGGCGCGGGTGGCTGTGGCAGAATAGGCGCCGTTTTACCGGTTGCTACAGAAGGTGCTCATCGCTTTGTCCCAGCTCCCCATCGTTTCGGTATTGCCCGAACTCTTTGCCGCCCTCGACCGCCACCCCAGCGTGATCCTGCAGGCGCCCCCCGGCGCGGGCAAATCGACCCTGCTGCCGCTGGAGCTGGTGCGCCAGAACAGGCTGCCCGGCCGCATCATCATGCTGGAGCCAAGGCGGCTCGCGGCGCGCAACATCGCCAGCTTTCTGGCGCGCCAGCTGGGGGAAAAGGTGGGTGAGCGCATTGGCCTGCGGGTACGCGGCGAGAGCCGCACCAGCGCAGGAACCCGGCTCGAGATCGTCACCGAGGGGGTGCTGACCCGGATGTTGCAGCAAGACCCCGAGCTGACCGGCGTCTCGCTGGTCATCTTCGATGAGTTCCATGAACGCAGTCTGCACGCCGATACCGCGCTGGCCTTCGCCATCGAGAGCCAGCAAGGGCTGCGCGATGACCTCAAACTCCTGGTGATGTCTGCCACCCTGGATGGCATGGCGCTCGAGCGCCTGCTGCCGGATTCCCCTGTAGTTCGCTCCGAAGGGCGCGGCTTTCCCATCGACTACCACTACCGCCCCGCCAATCGCCAGCAGTGGCTGGAGCCGCAGGTCGGTGCCGTGGTGCTGGAGGCGCTAGCCGCACACCGCGGTAGCCTGCTGGTCTTTCTGCCGGGACAGGGAGAGATCGAGCGACTGGCGCAGTGGTTGGCAGACAAACTGCCGGACGACGTGCTCCTCGCCCCCCTCTACGGGCGCCTCGATATGGCGGCCCAGCAGGCAGCCATCGAACCGGCGCCTGCCGGCCGCCGTAAGCTGGTGCTCACCACCAATGTGGCGGAGACCTCCCTCACCATCGAGGGGATTTCGGTGGTGATCGACAGCGGACTGGAGCGGCGCGCCTCGTTCGATCTGAAAAGCGGCGTCACCCGACTGGAGACCCGCCAGATAGCCAAATCCTCCACCACCCAGCGGGCAGGTCGCGCCGGTCGTCTCGGCCCCGGTGTCTGCTACCGGCTCTGGAGCAGCGAGGTGCAGGAGCGGCTCGCCGAGCAGAGCCCGCCAGACATTCTCACTCAGGAGCTGACCGGCCTGCTGCTGGACGCCGCCCAGTGGGGCGCCAGGGTGGAAGATCTGCCGCTGCTTGACATGCCTCCCGCCGCCGCGGTGGCCAGCGCCCAGCGGCTGCTGGTGGCCCTTGGCGCCATGAAGCCGGAGGGTGAGCAACAACTCACTCCCGCTGGCCGCGCCATGGCCGCCTTCGGCACCCACCCTCGCCTCGCCCGCATGTTGCTGCGCGCCCGCGAGCTGGAGTCCGAGGGTCTGACAGGGATTGTCGCCGATGCCGCATATCTGGTGGCGTTGCAGGAAGAAGATCTGCGAGGATCGGAGCGCCTCTCGGTGCTGTTCCACCGCCGTCAAAGCGCCCTGCGCCAGAGCGCGGCCCGCTGGTTTGAACGGCTTGGCGCCCGCCCTGCCACTGCGCAGGGCCAGTGGCTCGGGCTGCTTTGCGCCCTCGCCTGGCCGGATCGCATCGGGAAGCTGCGCAGCGGCAGTCGCTATCAACTCAGTGGTGGGGTGAGCTGCGATCTGGTAGAAGGTCATCCCTGTCAGGGACAAGCGGCCCTCATCGCCATCGAGATGGGGCAGAACGATCGCGGCAGCCGCATCTTTATCGCCGAACCGGTCGAGCTGGACGAGCTGGTGCGCCTGCTGCCGGAGCTGGTGAGCGAACGACAGTGGTTCGACTGGGATGAACGGGAAGAGCGGGTACGGGCCGAACGCCAGCAGGTGATCGGTGAGCTGGTGCTGAGCCAGTGCCCGCTGACCGAACTCTCTGACGAGCAGAAAGGGCGCTGCCTGCTGCAAGGCATTCGCCGCAAGGGGCTGCATGTGCTGCCGTGGGACGAGAGCAGCGAAGGGCTGCTGGCCCGTCTGCGCTGCGCCCGCGACTGGCTGCCCGATGAGGGGTGGCCCGCGATGGACGAGGAAAACCTGCTGGCCACGCTGGAACAGTGGCTGCTGCCAGCGGTGAGCGGCATGACCCGGCTGGAGCAACTGAAAAAGCTCAACCTCGGCGATATCCTGCGCCAATCCCTGCCCTGGCCGCTGCCCAAGCGGCTGAACGAGGCGCTGCCGAGCCACTTTGCGGCGCCCACCGGCAGCCGGGTGCGGATCCGCTATCAACCGGGGCAGGCACCGGTGATCCCGGTGCGTATTCAGGAGATGTTCGGACAAGGTTCGACCCCCTGCGTGGCCGATGGCCGGGTGCCGCTGGTGGTGGAGCTGCTCTCCCCCGCCCAGCGGCCGCTGCAGATCACCGCCGATCTGGCTGCCTTCTGGGCTGGCTCTTACGAGCAGGTGAAAAAAGAGATGAAGGGGCGCTATCCCCGCCACTACTGGCCGGATAATCCGCTGGAGGCGATGCCGACCAGGGTCACCAAGAAGAAGATGGGGATGTAGGTTCGATGAACGAAATCTCACCGACTATTTGATGGATAATCGGCCGCGATCGTTCGATTACGCCGCGATGGCAACACAACGAATAATGATGAACAGGTAAAGAGGAACCATGGCAACCCAACGACGCAAGAGCCCTCCCAAGAAGGCCGCACCCAAACGCACCATCTGGCGCAAGCTGTTCTGGCTTGGCTTCAAGCTCTCCCTGGTGGTGGCGGCCTTTATGGTGGTGTTCGGCATCTATCTGGATACCAAGGTGCGCGAGCGCTTCGATGGCGAGAAGTGGCAGCTGCCGGTGATGGTCTACAGCCGCCCGCTGGAGCTCTACCCCAGCCAGCGCCTGTCGCGGGACCAGATGCTGCGCGAGCTCAACATGCTGAGCTACAAGCAGGTGCGCCAGCCTCACACGCCGGGTGAATACACCATCAACGGCAACCGCATCGAGCTTATTCGCCGTCCGTTCGAGTTCTATGACGGCGCTGATGGGGCCCGTGGCCTGCGCCTCACCTTCAACGGCCCGCGCCTTGAGGGGATCCAGTCGCTGGAGAACCAGCGCCAGCTCGGTTACGCCCAGATGGACCCGGTGCTGCTCGATCGCCTCAATACCGAAGATCGGGAAGATCGCCTGCTGGTGCGCATCGCCGAGGTGCCCGACAGCCTGCTGGTGACCCTGCTCACCACCGAAGATCGCGACTTCTACCAGCATGGCGGCGTCTCGCCGGTGGCCATCATGCGTGCCATGTTCGCCAACCTGATCGCGGGTCGCACCGTGCAGGGGGGCAGTACCCTCACCCAGCAGTTGGCCAAGAACTTCTTCCTGACCCGTGAACGCAGCCTGTGGCGAAAACTGCAGGAAGCCTATATGGCGGTGCTGATCGACTATCGCTACAGCAAGGACGAGATCCTCGAGTCCTATATCAACGAGGTCTATCTGGGGCAGAACTTCTCGCAAGGGGTCTATGGTTTCGGGCTTGCCTCCTACTTCTACTTCGGCATTCCGGTCAACGAGCTGGATATCGATCAGGTCGCCCTGCTGGTCGGTCTGGTTAAAGGCCCCTCCTATTACGATCCCTGGCGCTTCCCGGAGCGGGCCAAGACCCGCCGTGATCTGGTGTTGAAGCTGCTGATGGATCACGGCAGCCTGACCCAGGCCGAATATGAGCTGGCCAGCCGTCAGCCCCTTGGCATCATCGCTCGCGGCCAGATGAGCTATGGCCGCACCCCGGCCTTTATGGGGCTGCTCAAGCGCGAGATCCAGAGCCGCTTCGGCGCCGATCTGCTCAAGCAATCTGGCCTGAAGATCTTCACCAGTCTCGACCCCATCGCCCAGCATGCGGCCGAGCGGGCGGTCGAATCGGGCCTCGCCGAGATCGAAAAGCTGCGCGGCAAGAAGAAGCTGGAGGCGGCCATGGTGGTCTCCGACTGGCACAAGGGCGAGGTAGTGGCGCTGGTGGGTGGCCGCGATCCCCGCTATGCCGGGTTCAACCGGGCGCTGGATGCCCGCCGCCAGATCGGCTCGCTGGTGAAACCGGCGGTCTACCTCACCGGCCTCTCCAACGGCCTGACGCTGGCGACCCCGCTGAAAGATCAGCCGATCCGCATTCGCGGTCAGGATGGTCAGGTCTGGACGCCGCAAAACTACGATCGCAAGTTCCGCCAGAGCGTGCCGCTGATGGATGCGCTGGCCAGCTCCCTCAACGTGCCGACCGTCAATCTGGGTCTGCAGGTCGGGCTGGAAAAAGTGGTCGATACCCTGCACAAGCTGGGGGTCCAGCAGGAGATCCAGCCCTATCCGTCGCTGGTGCTGGGGGCGGTAGCCCTCTCCCCGATGGAGGTGAACCAGATGTATCTGCCCATCGCCAATCAGGGGCTGACCCAGCCGCTGTCGGCCATCCGCGCCGTGGTCAAGGGAGATGGCAGCCTGCTCTATCAGCATGATCAGACCGCCAAGCGGGTCACCGATCAGCAAGCAAGCTGGCTGACCCTGTTCGCCATGACCAAGACGGTGAGTCAGGGCACGGCCCGCGCCCTCAGTGCCAAGTTCCCCGGCGCCACCATGGCGGCCAAGACCGGCACCACCAACGAGCTGCGCGACTCCTGGTTTGCCGGGATGGACAACAACGAGCTGGTCAGTATCTGGGTCGGTCGCGACGACAACACCCCGGCGGGCTTGACCGGTGCCAGCGGTGCGCTGCAACTCTTTAGCGGCTACATGAGCCAGCGCGGCGTCAACAGTCTGGGATTGAAGATGCCGGAAGGGGTCACCTGGGCCAACTTCTCCCGCGCCAGCGGCACTCGCGTCACCAGCGACTGCCCGGGCAGCCTGCAGGTGCCGGCCAAGGCATCCACCATGGGCTCCCCGGCCGGTTGCGCCAGCAGCGCGACGCCACGCAGTGCGCTGGATGACTGGTTCGGCGGTTTCTTCAACTAGATCAACAACACGGGCAGCGCAGGCTGCCCGTTCACTATGCTGCTGACAAGGAAACACCATGACCTTTCCGCTGTTTGACGCCATCCACCATGTGGCCATCATCGCCAGCGATTACCCACGCTCGCGCCACTTCTACCACGAGGTGCTGGGGCTGCCCATCATCGCCGAGACCCTGCGCGAGGCGCGCCAGTCGTGGAAACTGGATCTCGCCCTGCCGGACGGCAGCCAGCTGGAGCTGTTCAGCTTCCCAATCACCCCCAGCCGCCCCTCGACGCCCGAGGCGTGCGGTCTGCGCCATCTCGCTTTTCGGGTCAGCGACCTTGACCGGGTCATCGCCCACCTGCTGGCCCATCAGATCGCGGTAGAGCCGGTGCGGGTGGACGAGCTGACCGGCAAACGCTTCACCTTCTTCGCCGACCCCGACGGCCTGCCGCTGGAGCTCTACGAAGCGCCGCGCTGAGCCTGCATCGACCAAGCAATCAACCAAACAGTCGGCCAAACAAAAAGCCGCCCGGCGAAACCGGGCGGCTTGGTCATTGATAAAGCATTATCAAACGGTGGTCAGCATGGCGACGGCCAGCGCCATCACCACCATCCCTGCCCAACCGATGGGCTTGAGTCGCTCACGGAAGATGAGCAGACCGCCGAGTGCGGTCCCCAGAATACCGATGGCGCCCCAGGTGGCGTAGGCCACGGCAAGGTCAATCTTGCCACTGCTCACCGCTTCGGAGAGCAGGGTAAAGGCACCCAGCACCAGCATAATTCCCAGCACGCCCCACCCTTTGTAGCGAAAGCCCCGCGAGCGGTTGATCGCCATATTGGCACCGATATCCAGCAAAGCCGCGCCAAGCACGATAATTAACGGGTGCATACCGCCTCCTTGCTGTTACGGGTGACTCTCCTGCGCACCGGTTCATCCCCGGTTTCCCCCATGGTCACCATAACAATACCCACTATTGCCAGCGCCAGACCACTCAGCTCCTGAGCGTTCAGGTCGTAATCGAGGAACAGCACGGAGACGATGGTGATCAGTGCAATCCCCAGCCCCTCCCACAACGCGAAGGCAATACCAATGGAGATTGTTTTGGCGGCTTGAGCCAGTAGCAGATAGGAGAGGGTGATCAGGACCCACATCGGCAGGTAGTTCAGCCATCCTGCGGCATCCTCGGGGATCATCGCCATACTGGATGTTCCCGCCACTTCGGTGAGGATGGCCCCCGTCAAGAATATGCGTGCTAAAAGCATGCGACTGATTAACATAGAATTTTCCTTCTGTTGCTGCGACGGGAGAGATGATAGCCGCAGTCGCGGCGCGGGCAGGAATCGCTGAGCGTCGAATTATCAGACGCTGACGGTTTGCCTTGTTATCCGCGGGCGGGCTAAGGTAATGTCAGAACACTCCGTCATGACCCATCTTCATGAAGCTCTATCAGATAGAACTCTTTGTAGAATCAGCAAACAGTGGTTCCCTCGCCAATACCGCCAGACAACTTGGCAAAAGCCGTAGCGCAGTCAGTACCGCCATCGCCTCCCTTGAAGTGGAGCTAGGCGTCGAACTTTTTGAACGCGGCGCCAATCAGAGTCGCCTGACCGAGATCGGCGAGCTGGTGCTGGATGACTGCAAACGGCTGCTGCAGGCGGCCAACAGCCTCAAGCTCAAGTGTGAACACTACGCCTCCGGCGCCGAGGTGGCGCTGCGGGTTGCGCGCGATGACGCCATCCCCGAGCCGGTGTGGCGCGAGATGCTGGCCGCCTTGCGCAGCCAGTTCCCCGGTACCAGTATCTCGCTGGTGCTCGCCTCCCCGCCCGAACTGCCCGCACTGGTGGAAGAGGGGTTCGTCGATGCCGCCTTTGGCCTTATCACCGAGGATCAGGAGCGCAGCGGCCTCAATATCGACCTGCTCAACCCGATCCGCACTCTGATGGTGGTGGCCCCCAGCCATCCGCTGGCCAGCCTGAAGCGGGTGATGCAGCAGGATCTGACCGACCACACCCAGGTCACCCTCTCCTATGTGGATGAATTCTCGGTCAAAAGTCTGCTGCCCATCGGCGGCCAACACATCGGGCTCTCCAGTTTCGAACTGATGCGCGATGCGGTACTCGACGGACTTGGCTGGGCGGTACTCCCCTCGCCGCTGATCCAGAGCCAGCTGCGGCAGGGCTCCCTGCTGACCCTGAAACACAAGTTCAGCCTGCAGTGGCGGGACTACGGCGTCTATCTGGCGGAAAATGCCTACCACGGCAAGGTGCTGGCCTGGTTGAAAAAGTCGATTCAGGCGTATCTGGAGCCTTTTGAATAGAGTAAAAAGAGACAGAGCCCGCTCACGTTCTACAATTATCCGGGTGATCCGACCGGATATGATCGTGCATACTGTTCACATACTCATTGAGCGCCGGAGGCGTAACCGATATGAGCAGTGCCCAAGACAAGGACGATATCTGGCTGGACGACGACATCATCGAACTCGATGATGAAGAGGTCGTGGTCCCCAAGGCACTCAACCCCTGGCAGGTGCTGATCGTCGATGACGAGCCGGACATTCATCACGCCACCCGCCTGGCCCTCTCCAATATTCACTACAAGTCGCGCCCGCTGGAACTGCTCAATGCCTACAGCGGCGCCGAAGCGGGTCGCATGCTGGAAGCCAATCCCAGAATTGCCCTGATCCTGCTCGATGTGGTGATGGAGACCGAAGATGCCGGTCTGCGACTGGTACACCGGATCCGCAACGAGATGCGCAACTCGCTGGTGCGGATCGTGCTGCGTACCGGCCAGCCCGGTCAGGCCCCCGAACAGCGGGTGATCCTCGATTACGACATCAACGACTACAAGACCAAGACCGAACTGACGGTACAAAAGCTCTACACCACCGTCATCGCCTCCCTGCGCTCTTACGAAACCCTCAGCGCCATCGACAAGAGCCGCCAGGGACTCGGCAAAATTCTGGAAGGGGCGGGCGATCTCTATCATCTTCACTCCCTCAAGGAGTTCGCCTCTGGCGTGCTGAAACAGATCAGCGCGATTCTCGACGTGGGCACCGAAGGGGCCATCTGCGCCGAGCGGCGTCCCGATGAGCATGGCCTGGAGATCCTGGCCGCGACGGGTGACTACGAAGGGCTGCTGGAAGAGCAGGTCCTTGAGGACTTTCCGGCACTGCACGAGTCGGTGATGAAGGCGTTGAACGAACGCTGCAACCGCTTCGAACATCCGCAGGACTCCCTCTATATCGCCGCCCAGAATGGGCGCGAGTTCGTGCTGAGTTTCACCACGACCCAGCCTCTCGACCCGCTCGAATGCGATCTGCTGGATGTCTTCTGCCAGCGCATCTCGGCGGCCTACGATAACCTCTACCTCTATAACCAGCTGCTGCGCGCCCAGGAGGCAACCGTAGTAGCGCTGGCGGCGCTGGCAGAATTCCGTGACTCCGACACCGGCGAGCATGTGCTGCGGGTGCAAAAACTCTCCGATGCGCTGGTGGAAGAGCTGCAACAGATGGCTGTATATCCCGAGCAACTGACCCCGGAGTTTGTCGAGATGATCGGCATGGCCTCCATCCTGCACGACGTGGGCAAGGTCGGCACCCCCGATCATATCCTGCACAAGCCGGGGCGGTTCGATCCCGACGAGCGGGCCATCATGGAACAACATGCCGATATCGGTGCCAATATTCTGTACAAGGCGGGCGAGATGGTGGAGGGAACCAGCTACCTCTCGCTGGGAGCCGAGATCGCCCGGGGCCACCATGAGCACTTCGATGGCAAGGGCTATCCGGAACAGCTCGCTGGTCAGCAGATCCCGCTGTCGGCGCGGATCGTGGCGGTGGTCGATGTGTTCGATGCCCTGCTAAGCAAGCGCCCCTACAAGGAGCCCTGGACGCTGGCGCAAACCATGGAGTATATCCAGTCCCGCTCCGGCACCCAGTTTGACCCTCAAGTGGTGGCGGCCCTGTCGCGGCTGGTCAATGAGTCGAGGCTCCCCTACTCGCTCTGATCCACCTGTTTCACTCGCCACTCAACATGCCCTGCCGGTGGCCAAGGTCACCAGCAGGGCATCAAAACTGCCGTTTTGTTGCATCCAGAACACATCAAAGCACCGCAAACCGGAAACATCCCTCTTCTTTGGCCGCGATATCCGCTGAAATATGGTCATTTAACATCACATCGCTATAATATCGGCCTGCAAACCTGATACTAACAACGAAGGAAATATCATGAGCCTGAACCTGGTACCGGCCGGCAAGAGCCTGCCCGACGATATCTATGTCATCATCGAAATCCCGCAGAATGCCGACCCGATCAAATACGAAGTCGATAAGGACAGCGGTGCTATTTTCGTCGATCGCTTCATGTCTACCCCGATGTTCTATCCGTGCAACTACGGCTACGTGAACGCGACTCTCTCTCTGGATGGTGACCCCGTCGACGTACTGGTTCCGACCCCCTACCCGCTGCTGGCAGGCTCCGTCATTCGCTGCCGCCCGGTTGGCGTGCTGAAGATGACCGACGAGTCTGGCGAAGATGCCAAGATCGTTGCCGTGCCGCACTCCAAGCTGACCAAGCAGTACGATCACATCCAGGATGTGAACGATCTGCCGGAACTGCTGCGCGCCCAGATCCAGCACTTCTTCGAGCGCTACAAAGAGCTGGAAGCGGGCAAATGGGTCAAGGTGGAAGGTTGGGGCGACAAGGCCGCTGCCGAAGCCGAGATCAAGACCTCTGCCGAGCGTTACGCTGCCAAGTAAGCGTTATCCGGTATGAAAAAAAGGCGCCTTATGGCGCCTTTTTTGTCGGTGTTTGCGGCAACTGACCGGCTGCATCTCCGGCAGGATTGCCCTGAATGTATATTTCACGGCCATCTTTCTGGTAGGGGCGGTAGTAATCACCGCCACAGCGATAGCCGCCGCCCGGCTGGCTCATCAGTTCGCAGTTGACCGGCAATACCTCCAGCCACTTGATGGCCTGCTGGAAGCGCAGCCACTCCTGCCATTCGTGTTCGCGTGCCAGCTGATCGCGCAAGGCAAAGGTATCCGCAACGGACATCCCCTTGTTGACGATAACCTGACCCGCCATGGCTGGCAGGCTGAGCAGCCCAAACAGCACTATGATCCAAAGCTTCATAACCCCTCCAGAGTGACTTAATTTCACAATTAAATTAAAAGTCACATCAATCTGTTATCCAGATCACAAAACGAAACATAACCAAAGTGGTGCCGGCTCACCTAGTTGTTAATTATCGTCCACGGCAGGAAGCACCACCATGAAGCCGATCCCCGCGCTGTTGCTCAGCCTCACTCTCTGCACCACCCTTGGTGCCACAAGCAACGCCAGCGAAATCAACATGAGCTGGCAGTGGCAATCCACCGATGGCCAGCGCAAGCACTTCCAGCTGACCACCGACGATCAGGTGATGGCCGCCAGTCGCCACGAGATGAGCCTGCTGGAGGCCTCCCTCACCAATCCGCTGGAGACGCTCTACGCCTACATCAGCCCGCGCCTCTACAACAGCATCAACCTGATCAACCAGAGCAGCCCCGAGACCGCCACCAAGTTTCGCAATCTGGAGCAAGCCTTCACCCTGCGGGACAACAGCATGGAGTCGCTGCTGTTCTGGCAAGCCTACCAGCAGTATCAGGAGGATGCCTTCTACCAGATGAGGGTGGTGCCCTGCGTCCATCCGGCCAATCGCAAACTGCCTTGCGTGCGTCCCGATTACTCCCAGCTCTTCTACCACTTCAAGGGTCAGCTCAAGCCGCTGGCGCAGCAGTTTGCCGCCAAGGATCTCGCCACCAGCGTCAGCCTGCTGCAGGAGTGGCTGAATGCCATCCCGACCCAGCCGGAGCAGCTGGATCACTTCGCGCCGCCGCTGCAGGCACTGCAGGATAACAAGGCCGACAGCGACGAAAAGGCGCTGTTGATGGCCAGCCTGCTGGCGGAGCTGGCCCCGCAATATGTGCTCAGCATCATCTATCCGGATATCAGCATCGGCAGCGTCTCCCCTGCCTGGCTGGCCATTACGGCAGACAGTGGCGTACCCGGTGATGTGGTGGTGATCAACAACCAGCGCCATGTGCTGCTGACCGGCTCGTCCCTGCTAGCCCAGCAGATGACCATGGCCAAGATCCCCCTCATCAGCGAATCGCTCTACTGACGCAGACAGCTCAGACCAGCAGCCAATTCATTGATTTTTATCGATGTCATGCCATCCTAGTCGCCCTTGCCAGCAAACCCCCTGACTGGCGGGGCGCCGACGCTTCTGAATTGCGATCTTATTTAACACTTCTTAAACAGATCCGATCAGTTTAGGATGAAGCTCGCCCATTCCCTCAATCCGAAACTCGTTATAACATAACAAATGGAGTGTCATCAGGATGAAACATCTGGTACTTACTTTGGCGCTGCTGCCATCTCTGGTCTTTGCTCACAACGTCAAGGATGGCAACCCGGTGCCGCTGGTCAATGTCAGTGACAAGGGTGAGCTGGTACTGAACGGCAAGGATATCGGCTACCAACCGTGGCAGAGCACCTCGCTCACCGGCAAGGTATTCCTGATCCAGCATATTGCCGGTCGCTCCAGTGCCAAGGAGCTGAACGCCCCGATGATCGAGGCGATCAAGGCGGCCAAGCTGCCCCATGACAAGTACCAGACCGTCACCGTCATCAACAGTAATGACGCCATCTGGGGCACCTCCGGCTTCGTGAAGAGCAGCACCGAGGACAGCAAGAAAGAGTTCCCCTGGTCCGCCATGGTGCTGGATGCCAAGGGCATGGCGCGCAACGCCTGGGATCTGATGCCGGAAAGCTCGGCCATCATCCTGTTGGATAAAGAGGGCAAGGTGCTGTTTGCCAAAGATGGCCAGCTCGATGCCAACAACATTGCTACCGTGATGGGGCTCATCAAGTCCCATCTCTAAGTCAGAGAGAAAGGGCGCTGATGGCGCCCTTTCCATAAGGGTCTATGGGTCGTATCAAGCTGAAAATCTGGATCTTGCTGCTGGGCTGGTTATGGCTGCAGCCTGCCCTTGCCCGGCATCAGCTTGAATCCGCCCTGCCAGGCCACGACGACCATCACTGCCTGGTTTGCGCCCTCCATCTGGATGGCAAGCAGGTCATCACCGCCACCCCCTATTGTTTCCCCAGTGCAACCTCTGTTCTGCCCGCTGTTGCAACCATGCAACGATCGGCGGATACCGCCACGCTGCACAGCTATGCCATCCGTGCGCCGCCAGCCTCTGTTTTTCTCTATCCCTTTGTTTAATTTCGTTATTTGTTTTGAAAAAGGATTAAAGATGAAAGCAGTTACTCTGTTGCTGGCCGCAGCGGCCTTTGGCGCACACGCAAATCACGACGAACACGAGAGCCACAGCCATGGCGCCCACGAGCATGGCCACGGCCACCTCAATCTGGTGGTCGATGGCGACCAGCTGATGATCGAGCTGCAGGCACCTGCAGCCGATCTGGTGGGCTTTGAGCACGCCGCCAAGAGCGATGAAGAGAAGGCGCAGTATGCCAAGGCGGTCGCCCGCCTCCAGCAGCCTGATGCCCTGTTCCGCTTCGACCCGGCCGCTGGCTGCAAACTGACCCAGCAGGAGCTGCAAGCAGCCAAAGAAGAGCATGATCACGACCATGACCATGACAAGGCTGCCAGCGACGAACATGAAGACCAGCATGATCATGACGAAGCGGGTCACGCCGATATGGGCGCCATGTACACCTACACCTGCGCCACACCGGCCAAACTGACCGGCCTTGAGGCGACCCTGTTCAGCGTCTATCCGAGCCTTGAGAAGCTGAGCGTGCAGGGGATCCTCCCCACCGGCCAGACCGCTGGCGAGCTGACCCCGTCCGCCAACAAACTGAGCTGGTAACGCCATGAAAAAAGCCGTGGTTGAGATCCGCGATCTGGCCTTTTCCTGGCCAGGTGGCGACGCTGTACTCGATCTGCCCGCCCTCACCCTCCGCGAAGGTGAGCGGGTCTTTATCAAGGGCCCGTCGGGCTCCGGCAAATCGACCCTGCTCGGGTTGCTGGCCGGGATCCAGACCGCCAACCACGGCACCCTGGAGGTGCTGGGCCAACCATTGGCCCGGCTCTCTGGCCGTGCCCGTGACCACTTCCGGGCGGCCAATCTGGGTTATATCTTCCAGCAGTTCAATCTGCTGCCCTTTCTCTCGGTGCAGGACAACGTCACCGCTGCCCTCACCTTTTCGCCCGCCAAACGGGCTCGCCTGCAAGGGAGTCCGGAGCAGGAGGCGCGCCGTCTGCTGGCGGAGCTGCAACTGCCGGACGAGGCGCTGCATCGTCCCGTGCACGCCCTCAGCATCGGCCAGCAGCAGCGGGTTGCCGCAGCACGGGCGCTGATCGGCTCACCACCGCTGGTGATCGCCGACGAGCCCACCTCGGCCCTCGATACCGACAATCGGGCAGCCTTTATCAAGCTGTTGTTCGAGGAGTGCGACAAGCAGGGCTCGACCCTGATCTTCGTCAGCCACGACCCTTACCTGGAACCCCTATTCCCGCGGGTCGAAAACCTGCAACAGCTCAACCGGAGGGCATCATGCTAAAGCTAGCCCTGCAAAGCCTCTGGGCCCGCAGCCTCACCGCCGGGCTCACCCTGTTGGCCGTTGCCATCAGCGTTACCCTGCTGCTCGGGGTGGAGCGGGTGCGCACCCAGGCCCGTGAAAGCTTCTCCAACACCGTCTCGGGCACCGATCTCATCGTTGGCGCCCGCTCCGGTCAGGTGAACCTGCTGCTCTACTCGGTGTTTCGCATCGGTAACCCCACCAACAACGTGGGGTGGGACTCCTATCAGGCCATCAAGCAGAAACCCGGCGTCGCCTGGACCATCCCGCTTTCGCTTGGTGACTCCCACAAGGGATTTCGGGTGCTCGGCACCAATGGCGACTACTTCACCCACCTGAAGTACGGTCAGCAGCAGTCGCTGCAACTGCGGGAGGGGCGGCCGTTCGAGACGCCGTTTGAAGCGGTACTTGGCGCTCAGGTGGCGGAAAAGCTGGGCTATCGGCTCGATCAAGCCATCGTCATCGCCCACGGCGCTGGCAATACTTCGTTTAGCCAGCACGACAATCTGCCGTTCAAGGTGGTGGGAATCCTGGCACCGACCGGCACCCCCATCGATCGCACCATCCATGTGCCGCTGGCGGGAATTGAGGCGATCCATCTGGGCTGGGACACCGGCCGTCACAGCAAAAACGTGACGCCGGAGCAGGCGCTGGCGCAGGATCTCACCCCGAAAACCATCACCGCCTTTATGGTGGGGCTGAGCAACCGGATCCTGGCGTTCCAGCTGCAACGCAGCGTCAACACATATCCCAAAGAGCCGCTGATGGCGATCCTGCCGGGGGCCGCCCTGCAGGAGCTGTGGAGCCTGATGAGCGTGGCGGAAACCGCCCTCTCGGTCATCGCCGGTTTCGTGGTGGTGGCGGGCCTTATCGGCATGCTGACGACCCTGCTGGCGGGGCTTAACGAGCGGCGCCGGGAGCTCGCCATCTTGCGATCCCTCGGCGCGGGCCCTGCCCACCTGTTCCTGCTGCTGGCGCTGGAGGCCATGGCGCTGACCACGGTCGGCATCGCCCTCGGGGTCGCCGTGCTCTATCTCGGGCAGGGGCTTGCCTCGCCCTGGCTGCTCAGCCACTATGGCCTGCAATTAAGCTTGGGGCTGCCGAGCGCCTACGAGTGGCAATTGCTGGGGGTGGTGTGGCTGGCGGGCATGGTGATTGGCCTGCTCCCTGCCGCCCGCGCTTACCGTTACAGCCTGAGCGATGGCATGAGCATTCGCGTCTAGCGAGACGCCCTAAATAGAAACAGAAGGACAGATAATGAAGTGGAAAATAGTGGCGCTGCTCGCCAGCCTGCTGGTGCTGCCCGCCCTGGCCGCCGATTACAAGACCATCGACTGGGATGTGCTGATCCCAGAAGGGGAAAAACTGCTGCCACCCCCGCAGGTGAGCCACGATGGGGATCTCGCCTCCGTGCCGCAACCGGTGGGCGGGGTAAACAAGAAGCTGGACAACCAGGATGTGCGGATTCCGGGCTTCGTGGTGCCGCTGGAAGGGGATGCCAAGAAGATCACCGCCTTCCTGCTGGTGCCCTACTTCGGCGCCTGCATCCATGTGCCGCCCCCCCCCACCAATCAGGTGATCTATGTGAGCTACCCCAAGGGTGCGCCGGTGGATGATCTGTGGGATGCCATCTGGGTCAAGGGCAAGATGCGCACGGTCAGCTCCAGCCACGAGATGGCCACCGCCTCCTACTCGATGGAAGCGGTCGAGGTGAGCGTCTACGAGGAGTAATCCTCCCGTTGCAAAAAAAGCGGCCTCCACGGAGGCCGCTTTGTTATCTTGGCATCCCGGTTGGAGTAACATTCAGCCCAGAACCTGTGCAAATGGAGCCAGCATGGCCGATCTGCCCCCCCCCAAGAAAGAGAGTTCGATCCTGAGCAGCCAGGAGCAGACCCTGCGTCTGGCCCGCAGTCGCGGCATCGACGGCATGCTCACCCGCAACAGCGACAGCACCTTCGAACAGCGCGCCACCTTTCGCCATCTGGCGGATCAGGCCGCCCGCCAGCGCAATCTGGAAGCCATCATGGTGATGGCCTCCCGCCACTGCGAAGAGACGGCGGCTGGCGGGGAGATGGACAGCGACTGGCTGACCCGCTTCCTGCAACTGGCGGAAGATATCAGCATGGTGCCGATGCAGCAGCTGTGGGGCCGCATCTTCGCCATCGAGGTCGCCACGCCGGGCCGCTTCTCCATCCGGGCGCTCTCCACCCTCAAGGAGATGACCCAGCGCGAAGCCATGTTGTTCCAGCGAGTCTGCGCCCTCACCTGCCACTATGCGGGCAGCGATGAGCAACGGCTGCTGCTGGGGCTGCACAAGGGGGCCAGTTTGCTGAGCCGCGCCAAGGCGACGCGCCTCGGCCTTGGCAAATACCGGTTGCCCTACAACGCCCTGCTGCAACTGTTTGAACTGGGGCTGCTGCACCGCGCGGAGCTGGAATCCGGCCCGCTGCCCGCCGACGGGGTCGAGCTGGAGTTCGGCAACCAGCGCTGGCGGCTGCAGTGCAAGCAGCACAATATCACCCTGCTCTACTACCGGCTCACCCCGGTGGGCAACGAGCTCGCCCAGCTGCTGCAAGAGTCGCCGCTGGAGGAGTACCTGCAGGATCTGAAAACCGTGCTGGTGCAGGGGATCCAGATCGAGGTACAGCATCAGGTCAGCGAGACCACACCGCCCGCCCCTGACGCCGCTCCCTGATAGGCGATGGGGAAACACCCCCACCAAGGCTCCACAGATCCCGATCACTGCACCTCACTCAGCAAAGTGAGGTGCAAAATGCAGATCCCCTCGCCCCTTGCCGCTCGTTTTTTGCACATTGCAACGACAGCAGCGCCACATTCAGTGGCTGCGCCCCTTTATTGACACAAAAATCACTTAACGTGATTGATGGCCCGCCCTTTGCTTTGAAGCTTGATGCAGCTCAATTTTCAACCACCACAGCTCGGAAGCATGGCCATGAGAATGAATCAACCGGTAACCCAAAGAGAACGCCTCTATCCAGACCACCAGAGCCTGATCTCCACCACGGATCTGGAGAGCCGCATCACCTATGCCAACGATGAGTTCTGCGACATAGCAGGCTTCTCGCTCGACGAGCTGGTGGGGGAACACCACAATCTGGTGCGCCATCCTGACATGCCGAAACAGGCCTTTGCCGATCTGTGGAACCATATTCGCGAAGACAAAAGCTGGATGGGGCCGGTGAAAAATCGCTGCAAGAGTGGCGATCACTACTGGGTCAGTGCCTTTGTCACCCCCATCAAGGATGCCAGCGGCCGGGTGGTGGAGTATCAGTCGGTGCGCACCGCCCCGAGCGAAGAGATCAAACAGCGGGCCGAGAAGGTCTATGCCGACCTTCGCAACGACAAGCTGCCGCTGGCGCTCAAGCTGCCCACCTTCTCCCATGCCCTGACCATCAACCTCTGCCTGCTGCTGAGCCTGATCGCCATGTTGGCGCTGGGTTACAACCACGATATGAACTGGCAGCTGGCGCTGGCTGCCCTGCCGCTGGCGATAGCGGCCATCACCCTGAATGCCCTCTCCCGCCGTCTCGGCAAGCTCAACAAGATGGCCCGCAGCCGCTTTGACAACCCGCTGATGCAGCTGCTCTACACCAACAAGGTGGACAACATCGCCGCCATTGAACTCTCGATGGTAATGAATCAGGCCGAGTTCAACGCCGTGCTGGCCCGCACCCAGCAGACCTGCAGCAGGATCCTGCAGGCCGCCGAGGGGGATCTGCGCAACGCCGAGTCCATCACCGACAACCTGCAACAGCAGCAGGCCGAAACCAATCAGGTGGCGACCGCCGTGACCGAGATGTCGGAATCCATTCGCGAGGTTTCGCAGAGCTCCAGCGAATCCTCCAGCCTGCTGGACAAGACCGCCGATCTGTTCAAGAGCGGCAACCACAGCGTGGCCGAAACCGTGGCTGCCGTGGCGGGCATGAACAGCGAGCTGACCACCTCCAAGGTCGTCATCAGCGCGCTGGTCGGCCACTGCCGCGATATCGACGGCATCCTTGATGTGATCAACAACATCGCCAACCAGACCAACCTGCTGGCCCTCAACGCCGCCATCGAAGCGGCCCGGGCTGGCGAAGCGGGTCGCGGCTTCTCGGTGGTGGCCGACGAGATCCGCTCGCTCGCCATCAAGACCCAATCCTCGACCAGCGAGATCCAGAAGATGATCTCCGAGCTGCAAACCAGCGCAGGGTATGCTGAGCAGGCGATGGAGAAGGGCTGCCAACTCTCCGAGAGCTGCCAGCAGAAAGCCTCGGCGACCGGCACCATACCCCAGCAGATCAACAACATGCTGCAGCAGGTGGCCTCCGGCAGCGGCCAGATTGCCCAGGCGGTGCAGGAGCAATTCCACGTCACCGCCGAGATCAACCGCAACGTACTCAGCATCAAGACCCTGGCCGATGACTCCAGCGTCGGCAGCCAACACGCCGTGCACGGCATCACCCAGCTGGTAAACCAGTTGAGCGATCTCGACCGGCTGGTACGCCAGTTCCAGAAAACCGCCCCGGCGAGCCAAAGCCGCTACGAAGTGGCGACCACCCGCGCCGTGCCGGTACGCCAAGCCAGATAACCACTACACAAACAATCACCGCAGAAAAACCCTATGGGCCAGCAGGCCCATAGGGTTTTTTAATGTCCGCCAACCAGAGGGCGACACTCCCGCTTTCACCGTCCGATTTTCCCCAGCTCTGATGGCCGCCACTGTTGAGCGGTTATATCGTCGTCCGTTATTTATTAATTTATTGATCTTGCTCAGAAAACCGCCCGCTTGCGCTTTTCACCCAAGCCCCGTTCGGTAACATAGCCACTTGGCAACCTCTTGTCGGAGTCAGCCATGAGCCAAACCAGTGCCAAAACGCAGGTAAAAAGCAGCAAGCTGGAGGCTGGAATTCAGGGGCGGTAGCGTGGTTTTTGTCGGTTGGTGCAGAACACACCGAAGCCCAACAAACGAGCATTATTACGCCAACCTGAGCGAGATACACATGGGTTGGGTCGTTCGGTAAAAAGATTTGCAGATACGTTTCGCGGTAAACGTTGGGCTTCACTTCGTTCAGCACCAACCTACGATTTTGAGCGCAACATACGAGATGCTTACGACTTGTTTCCAGAGTGATTACCCAAATTGGTGGGTGTCCTAGATTTTCTTTATCAAAAAAAGGATATACAAATGAACCAAAAAATTGCAGATGCAAAAGAAGTGATCGCCTATTACACATTGGCCGCGAGTGGTACTGGAGCAGTACCTGTGCCTGCAGCTTCAGCTGCAATCATGGCGCAAAATGGGGTAATGATTGCCCACGTCGCAAGTAAAATGGGCATCAAAATTGATGCGGCAACTGTAATTTCATCACTAGGCATTACTGGTTCCTTGAACGTAGTCGGTAGAAATCTTTTTATTGAAGGGGCAAAACTTCTTTCTTGGGGCACTGGTAGTGTCTGGGCATTGGCTGCTTTGTCCGCACTTGGGGCAGCTACAGCTGGAGTCCAGACGTATATTATCGGTATGCTTGCAATTGAAATATGTAAAAACAATGGTAAAGCACTTAGCTCCGAAAAGGCCGGAGCTGTAATTGATCATGCAAAAAACAGCTACGATGCATTTAAATCAGAATGGAAAGATAAGTCGCCATCAAAACCCGAATAATGCTACCAAGTGCCTGCTGCGGATTGCCCTGAATCAGCGCATTCGTTTCGCTCATTGTATGCGCTGTTCAGGTACGTTACGCACGCGTTGCGTGCTCCACTCAACACGCTGAGGCTGGCGTTATATTTTTATTCAGATTAGGAGAGCCAAGTGAAGGGAAACATAAGTCTTAAAGATTTTATTGACGATGTTAAAAAGGAGTTGATGGATGCATCTGAAAGTGACTCTCCCTTCTTCACCATGGATGAAGTTGAATTAGAGGTAAGTTTCGGGCTAAATGCTAAAGGTAAAGCTGGAGCTAAATTTGTTGTATTTGAGCTAGGGGCAGAGACCAATGCTTCACAAATGCATAAAGTAAAATTGAAGTTGACTCCTTATAAGAACCAAGAAGCGAATGAGGCTGCTAAGAAATCAAATTTACGAGTTACGAACCCTCAGAAACCGAAAGCATTGCTTCAGCAACGTGAAAAGTTCAATGACAACGTAAAAGATGAACCAAAAAGAACAGTCGTAACCTGCAACGGTGGTGCAGTAAAATCACAAGCACCAATAAAGCCAAAGATTCAGAGATAAATATAACGAATGCTTCAAGATGGACAGCCAACGCGTGGCATTTTTAGTGTGCGTTGGTTTTCGTGACTACAGTGTTATGCGGGGAGTTAATAGTAGTATTGCCCACCCGGCGTTTTTCAAGATAGTTGTCGCGCAAAGCTGTTTTAAGCAGCCTCTTTCTGCTCCGGCTCGGGTTTCTCGGGCCGCTCCGGATTTAGCATCACGGCACCGATAGGTGTCCAGTCTCGCGTCTTGCCACTCCACCTCGCTGGGTGTTGTGCTCGGGCGGCCTGGTACACAGCATCCCGTTTCGCCAGCAGGGCTTTATCGTCACCCCGATGCCGCTCGTTGGGTGTGACGAAGCGGATACGGCTATGCCGGTGCTCTTCGTTATACCAGGCCATAAAGTCGCGCACCCACTCCCTGGCCGCTTCCAGACTGGCAAAGCCGTCTGATGGTAACTGTTCACCCAGATGGCATTGACAGGAAAAAGTGAGACGATCATCCCTTGATCCACTGTTGCCCCTTGCCTG
>NZ_JAPDBM010000022.1:0-62658 GCF_027705265.1 Aeromonas sp. QDB11
CCGAAACCAAATCAACAGGTGTCGGATTTTTACACATCAGCAGGATCGGTCAATGGATCCTTAACTGATCGGCATTAGGGCCCCGCGGGGCCCTGTTTTCACTTGAGTCAGACTCAGAGTTCGACAACGTCGAATTTCACGTCCGGATTCACATCCGCATCGTAATCGACCTCGTCCAGACCGAAACCGAACAGGCGCAGGAACTCCTGCTTGTAGCCGGTGTAATCAGTCAGCTCGGAGAGGTTCTCGCTGGTGATGGACGGCCACAGGTCGCGGCAGGTCTGCTGCACGTCTTCACGCAGTTCCCAGTCATCCATGCGGATGCGGGCCTGCTCGTCCAGCGCCATGTCGGACGCGTAGAGGCGAGTACGCATCATGCGATCCACCTGCTCCATGCAGCCCTCGTGAATGCCCTTCTCCTTCATGATCTTGAAAGCCATGGAGATATAGAGCGGCATCACCGGAATGGCGGAGGAGGCCTGGGTCACTACCGATTTCAGCACAGCCACATGAGCGGTGCCGCCCTTGGCAGCCAGGTCACCACGGATGGCGGCAGCGGCGCGGTCCAGATCTTCCTTGGCGCGGCCCAGGGTGCCGTGCCAGTAGATTGGCCAGGTCAGATCGGTGCCGATGTAGGAGTAAGCCACGGACTTGGCGCCGTCGGCCAGCACGCCTGCATCACGCAGGGCAGCCATCCACAGCTCCCAATCCTGACCGCCCATCACTGTGATGGTGTTCTGGATCTCTTCCTCGTTCGCCGGCTCGACGGTGGCGGTGATGATCTGATCCTTGTTGGTGTCGATCGCGGTGGTGGTGTAGACCTCGCCGATCGGTTTGAGGGCAGAGCGCACCACTTCGCCGGTGTCCGGCATCTTGCGCACCGGAGAGGCCAGGGAGTAGACCACCAGATCGATTTGACCCAGATCCTGCTTGATAAGCTCGATCACCTTGGCACGGCACTCGTTGGAGAAGGCATCGCCGTTGACGCTCTTGGCATAGAGACCCGCCTCTTTGGCGGCCTTGTCGAAGGCGGCGGAGTTGTACCAGCCAGCGGTACCGGTCTTGGACTCGGTGCCCGCTTTTTCAAAGAAGACGCCGAGGGTGGCGGCGCCGCTACCGAAGGCAGCCGCAATCCGGGAGGCCAGGCCATAACCGGTGGAAGCGCCGATCACCAGCACCTTCTTGGGACCATTCTCGATGGTGCCCTTGGCTTTGGTATAAGCAATCTGGCGACGAACATTGGCTTCACAACCGACCGGATGAGTGGTGGTGCAGATAAAGCCGCGAACCTTGGGTTTGATGATCATATGGAGTCTCGGATCCGTTTAATGGATGAAATCGGGGCATAAGATACCTCATCTTGCCGCGATAAGGTGCTCTGATGTGTTGAACGGCGGCAAAAATCGACTGGTCTGCTGTCGAATTAAACGAAAAGCAGTCATCTGTTTTGATGCCAACGACTGCCAGCCGTTATCGGCCGATCCCGGTGCGCTATCCCCGCTTTACCGCCATTGCCAAACCTCATTGTCGCCCGCTTGGTTACCTTGTCCCCAAAGCCTGCTCCGGCTGATGGCTGACATATACTTGGACAACATCGTGGCGCTGGATGATTAGCCCGACAGGGCGGAGGTAACATGACCAGATGTTGGCAAAAATGCTTGCTGTGGGCGGCCGTGGCACTGTTTGCGGTCAGTGAGGTATCAGCCAAACCGACCATCGGCATGGTGCTCAAATCCGTTCGCAATGAGTTCTTCATCGAGATGGCGAAAGGGGCCCAACGCTACGCCAAAGCCCATCCGGAGGCCCTCACACTACAACTGGAAGGCATCCAGCAAGAGGTCGATGTCAGCGGTCAGGAGGCGATCATCCGCACCATGATTGCCCAAAAAGTGGACGCATTGATCGTGGTTCCGACCGATTCGGTCGCCATGCTGCCCGTACTGATGGAGGCCATCCAAGCAGGCATTCTGGTCATCAACATGGACAATAAACTCGATGACCGTGCGCTGGTGCTGGAGGGGGTCAATATCCCCTTCGTCGGCCCCAGCAACTTTGTCGGCGCACGCAGTGTCGGAGAATATGTCGCCAAAGCACTGCCAGCAGGCAGCAAGGTAGGTCTGATAGAAGGGCCTCCCGGCGCCATCAACAGCCGGGCGCGCAGTGACGGATTCCGGGCCGCCCTACGGGCCGCTGACATGGTAGTGGCCGGAGTGCGCAGCGGCTACTGGGACGTTGCTCAGGGCAAGAGCGCAACTATCGATCTCCTCAAGGCAACTCCGGATGTCAAAGCGCTGCTCTGTGGCAATGACAATATGGCTATCGGTGCCGCTCAAGCGCTGGCTGAGTTAGGGCTAAAGGGCAAGGTGTTGCTCGGCGGCTATGACAACATTCCGGGGATCCACTCTTACCTCAGCGATGGCTCTGTCGCGGCAACGGCAGACCAGTATCCGGGCAAGCAGGCACAATATGCCCTCGATCTCGCTCTCAAGGCGCTGGCCCAGAACACGCCCCAAGCCGATTTGCCCGGCATAGTTCAGACCCCCGTGGAACTGGTTGTACATCCTTAGGAGAGGCGATGAGAGGATGGTGGGTATTGTTGGCGTTGTGGTGCCGATTCGCATCAGCCGAGCCGGTATTGAACATCTATGCGGATGCCTACGCCCCCTTCATTCAGGTCAGCAAAGAGGGGCTGAGCGGCCCCTATGTCGATGCCTTTGCCCGTCTGGCGCAGCAGCAGGATATCAAGATCCACTTTCAGGCCAAGCCGATGCGCCGCCTGCTCAAGATAGTGACGACCGAGCCAAACAGCTGCGGGCTTGCCGTGCACTTTTCCGCCGAAAATGCCGAAACCCTCCGCTATGTAGCACGTATTGCCCCGATCACCCTGGCAGTTTATGCCCGGCAGGGCACAGTGAAACCGCTGAGCAATATCGAGGCGCTGCGCAACTATCGCATTGGTGCCATCGATGTGGCCGAGCTGAGAGAGCTCCTCGACAATGCGGCGATCCGCTACGAACTGCTGCCCAAGGCTGGCCAGGGTATCGCCATGCTGCAGGCGGGTCGCTTCGATCTGCTGATCAGTGACGTACTCCCCGAGCTGGTGAGCGCCCCCGTCCAAGGGAAACCGGTCCAGCGGGTGATGGTGCTGGCCCGGGTCGAACGCTGGCTGGCCTGTCACCCGCAACTGCCACCCAGCACTGTGAAACGCCTGCGCGCCGCCCTCACGCTGGGGGTATTCGACGATGCCATGGCCGACATCTGGCAACGATATGGCCTGAGCTCGGTATACAACGGGGTCAGACGAGAGTGGATCCTGATCCCCTGATCGCAACCCCATTCAACCCAACGCCTACCACGCTCACCGCCGTCAGCAGCAGTCAGCAGGCAATGCGGGTGATGTGGCCATCCTGCAGCTTATAGAAGGCATCTTGCGGCAACTCCTGTGCCCAGGTCGCCTCATAGTCGAGATCGGCATAGACACCGCGCAGCATGGCACCGAGCAGACCGTGGGAGATGACGATGGCCCGCTCGGCGATCGCTGGATCCTGCAACCACTGGTGTGCCCGGCGCTGAATGCTCTCGAAACTCTCCGCCCCCGGAGCCTGCAGATACCAATCCCCCTTGCCGGTATCGAGTTCGGGGTGGGCGAGCCGCAGCGCCGGGATCTGGCAGCTCTCCCACTCTCCCATGCCCAGCTCCATCAACCGATCATCCCAGACGATGCGATCCGCCGCCAACCCCAGTTGCTCGCACACCAGCAGCGCGGTTTGGCGGGCACGGCCGAGCGGACTGGCGTAGACGGTCCAGCGAGCGGGGTCCACTAGTTCGTCGGCAAGCCGCCGCCCCATGGCGATGGCTTGCGCCTCGCCCTTGTCGGTCAGATCGGAGTTGCAACGCCCCTGCAGACGCTGCTCGGCATTGAATCGGGTCTGGCCGTGGCGCAGCAGATAGATGAGTCGGGACATTGTTTCTCCAGCACGTTCAGATAGATAGAAAAATAAGGGGGACGATGATAGCAGATGAGCCCGGGGGATGGCCCAAACAGACGTGTAAACGCAGGCGTAAAAAACGGGTCAGTGCCGACCCGTTTGCTGTCAATTTGGCCAGAGTGAACCGGCTCAGCCCTTCTTGATCTCCCGCAGATAGCGGTAGATGGAGTGGACCGAGATGCCGAGCTGGCGCGCGGCGATCTGGGCACTGTCTTTCAGTTCAAAGATCCCCATGTCGTGCAACTGGTTGACGATGACCCGGGTCTTCTGGGACGGGGGCACCGCCTCGTTGCCACGCACCTCGGCACTGACGGTGTCGATGGTGCTGTTGAGCGCCTCGTCGATGTTGCGGGCAAACACCTCCGGGGTGGCATGACTCTCGTGGGGATTCATGCACTCCGGCATCATGGTGCGCAGCACGGATTGCAACGGGGCATCCATGTCGCTGTTGATGCAGAACAGTCCGATGGCCCTGTGCTCCCCGTTGCGGATCACGGTGGTGATGGAGCGCAGGGTCTTGCCGGTGGCGCACTTGGTCATGTAGGGGCTGGAGATATCCTGCCCGCTCTTGAGCTTCATCATCGCCAGGTTGGTGATGGGAGCGCCGACACTGCGGCCGGTGATATGGCCGTTGGCAATCTTGACGATCGAGGGATTGCGCACATCCAGACTGTGGAGCAGCACCTCGGTGTGCTGGCCATACATGGCGGCGATGCCGTCCACTATGTTCTCCATCGACTTGAGGATCTCAAAATCGCTCGGGCTCAACTCTTGCAGCTTCACAATGGGACCTTCTTGCAAGGGTTGCTGCACGCGGGGGGATGGCAGTACAGCAACCGACAGGGACATCAGGCGGACATGATATCAATAATGGTGGTGTCTGTGGCAGACATGCCTTCCTTCACCATCTGACCGACGTTGCGGATGGTCTGATCCACATTGCCTGCCACAATTCCCTGACCCGACACCGAGTGGCTGTTGAGGGCCATCAGGAAGCCGCGTACCGCCGCGCCGGAGGAGGTACTCACCTTCATGGCGCAGGAGGCTTTCGCCCCGTCGCACACCATACCGGCACTGTCGCTCAGCACGTTCTGGATGGCGAAGCAGGATTGCTCGAAGCTGCCGCCCGCCAGATAGACCATGGCCATGGAGGCGGCCGCGCTGGTCACGGTGTTGCCACAGAAGGCCGACAGCGGTGGATAGTGGGACTTGATATAGATGGCGCCCAGATGGCTCATGATAAGGGCGCGAGCCAGCTGCTCTTCGCTGGCCGCAAAGCGCTCGGCAATCACCATAACCGGAATGGTGGCGGCAATGCCCTGGTTGCCGCTGCCGAAGTTGCTCATGGCTGGCAAGGTCGCGCCCCCCATGCGGGCATCGGAGGCCGCCGCCGTCATCATCACGATGCGGTTCATCACATCCTCGCCGATGAGGCCGGCATTGATGTTCTGCTGCATGGTGCGGCCGATCTCCAGGCCATAGGGGTTGTTCATCCCCTCGGCAGAGAGCTTGCCGTTGAGCTCGGAGGCTTTGAGGATGAACTTGATCTGCTCGAACTCCACCTGGGTGGCGAACTCGTAGATGGCGGCGATGCTGATATCGACGCCATCGCAGATGGAACCGGTGGCACCGCTCTGGCTCTGATCGGCGGTGAAGGTCACCTCGCCATCACGGCGCTGCTCGACGATGCGGGTATGGCCGCCACACAGGGTCACTTCGGCGCTGTGCTCTTCACCATGCTCATCCGTGCCATAAACGGTCACGCGGCAGAAGATAAACTCGGGGGCAGCGGTGCGGCTCACCTGCACGTTGCCAGCATCGATCAGCCCCTGGGCTGTGATTACTTGCTCGGGCTGAATGGCGGCCAGCACTTCCAGTCCGGCGTCGGCGTTACCGCCGATAGCACCGGCGGCCGCCGCAATGGCCAGACCGATCTTGCCGGTGCCCGGTACATAGACACCCATCGAGTTTTTGTAGAGATTATCCGACACCGCGACCTCGAGGCGGCGGGGCTCACAGTCCAGCTGCCGGGCGGCGACAGCCGCGGCATAGGCGGCGGCGATTGGCTCGGTACAACCCAGCGCTGGTTTGACAACCTGTTGAATAATCTGCAGATACTGCTGCCACGCTTGTTTCATCACTTGAACCTTTTTATCAGCATTAACGAGCGATATGGGCGATCGCTTCCACTTCAACCTTGACGCCCATCGGCAGATCTTTCACTGCAAAGCAGCTGCGCGCCGGACAATCTTTCTGGAAATAGGCTTTATAGACCTCGTTGAACGCGGCAAAATCGCTGATCTCGGCGAGGTAGCAAGTGGTCTTGAGCACGGTATCCAGCGAGCCACCCGCGGCTTCCAGCACGGATTTCAGGTTCTCCAGTGACTGGCGGGTCTGGGCCGCAATGCCCCCTTCGACCACGCCGCCCAACTGTTTGCAGACCGGCAGCTGACCTGAAGTGAAGATGAGATCGCCGTAGGCAGTGCCATGGCTGTAGGGACCGATAGCGTCAGGTGCCGCTGCTGCTGTGATGATGCTTTTCATATAGCCACTCCTATTTATGCAATTTTTTTTGCAATCATGAATCTCTTTTCGCTCAACATTATTTGCTTTTTATTTTATCCATTCAACAAAAAGATACAAAAAAGGCGTAAAAAGCATCTTTTGCCTCAATATAAACCGTGATCACGGTCCTGATTTGAACAAAAGTATCGTCTTGGGCATTGTTTGCAACGCATTCATTCAACTATATTTGCGCCGCTTTCCCACATCCCTACAAAAAAGAAGGTTTTAATGGACGCGCACAGCACTACTCTCACCAGCCCCGCGATGGGCACCCTGGAATGGAAAGAAGCGGTTCGCTTCGACAGCACCGACTGGGGCTGGATCATCATGAGCATCGGCATGGCCATCGGCGCAGGGATCGTCTTCCTGCCGGTACAGGTTGGTCTGATGGGCTTGTGGGTCTTTCTGCTCTCTGCGGTGATCGGCTACCCGGCCATGTACATGTTCCAGCGCCTCTTTATCAACACCCTGGCCACCTCGCCGGAGTGCAAGGATTACCCCAGCGTCATCACCGGTTACCTCGGCAAGAACTGGGGCATGCTGCTCGGCGCGCTCTACTTCGTGATGCTGGTGATCTGGGTCTTCGTCTACTCCACCGCCATCACCAATGACAGCGCCTCCTTCCTGCAGAGCTTCGGCGTCACCGACGGCCTGCTCTCCGAAAACCCGCTCTACGGTCTGGTGCTGATCTGCGGTCTGGTGGCACTGGCATCGCGCGGCGAGAACATGCTGTTCAAGATCTCTACCTTTATGGTGCTGACCAAGATCACCGTGGTGGCCGTGCTCGGCCTGATGATGGTGGACAAGTGGGATGCGGCCAACATCACCGCCATGCCCGCGGCCGGTGACTGGATGAAGGATGCCATCATCATGCTCCCCTTCACCCTCACCTCCATCCTCTTTATCCAGAGCCTGAGCCCCATGGTGATCTCCTACCGCTCCCGGGAGAAGTCGCTGGAAGTGGCTCGCTTCAAGGCGATGCGCGCCATGAATATCGCCTTCGGCATCCTGTTCGTGGTGGTGTTCTTCTATGCTGTCTCCTTCACCCTGGCCATGGGTCACGATCAGGCGGTCAAAGCCTCCGAGGAGAACATCTCCGCACTGGCCCTGGTGGCCCAGGGCATGCCTGGCCAGACCCTCAAGCTCTTGAGCCTGACCCTCAACATCTTCGCGGTGATGACCGCCTACTTCGGCGTTTACCTCGGTTTCCGTGAAGCCTGTCAGGGTCTGGCGATGAACCTGCTGCGCCGCGTGATGCCGGAAAACCGCATCAACAAGGGTCTGGTAGGCAAAGGGATCATGGTGTTTACCGTCATGCTCTCCTGGGGCGCCATCGTGCTCAACGCACCGGTGCTGAGCTTCACCTCCATCTGCAGCCCCATCTTCGGCATGGTGGGTTGCCTCATCCCGGCCTATCTGGTCTATCAGGTACCGGCGCTGCACAAGTACAAGGGCACCTCCCTTTACATCATCATCGTCACCGGCCTGCTGCTCTGTGTCTCGCCCTTCCTGGCGTTCAACTGATCGGTTGCAACCGGACATTCCTTCATCAACAACGGGTCACCTTCGGGTGGCCCGTTTTCTATTGCGTCAGAGGATGCGTCTGGGCAAAAAGCCAGAGAGATCACAACTTGCAATGCGGCCTCCCCCAAGGGGGCCTGCGCAGAGTACTATTCAGGCATCACCGCATAGACCCGTCCTATCGGGTATCGAGGCCTCATATGAAATGGATTTTCAACCCGGCCATCCGGCTGGGCAATCAGCTCTCCTTCAAATACAAATTCCTGCTCTGGTCCTGCCTGATGCTGCTGCCACTGGCCTACAGCATGACCAATCTGCTGGGACGGCTGCAGGATGACAACGCCCAGGCCAACCGGGAGCTGGCCGGCGTGGTCAATCTCGCCCCCATTCCCGCCATCGAACAGGCCCTGCTCACCCATCGCAATCTGATGACCCGCCACGCCTATGAGGTGGATCCGGTCGGTGACGATCAGCTCAAGGCAGCGGCACAAGCGGTGGAGCTGAGCCTGCAGGCCTTTGCCGACACCCGCCAGAACACCCCCTCCTTTGAGGAGATCCAGCAGGGCTGGGCCGCCTTGCAGAGTGAAGCGGGCAAGCTGGAGGTGGAGCAGAGCAACCTGCGCCACGACAAGCTGCTGACCGAGGTGCGCCACCTCTACAAGCACATCACCGCCGCCAGCAGCCTGATCCAGGATCCGGCGCTCGGTACCTACTACATGGTGATCCTCGCCAGCGAGCGGTTGCCGCAACTGCGCGACCTGCTGGCCCAGGTGCGGGATCGCGCCGCCACCATCGCCGACTTCGGCCTGTTTCAGGCAGAGGGCTACAGCGGCCTGCGTTTTCGTCTTGATCTTATCAGCGCCACCCTGCAGGAGCTGGAGGCTGATCTGACCCTGCTCTACCAGATCGAACCGGCCTACCGCGCCGAGCTGGGTCAGCAGACCGATGCCCTGATGCAGCTGGTGCGTCAGGGGGTCGAGACCATGGAAAACAAGATGATGAAGGATCAGCTGGTGCAGCTCTCCACCAAGGAGGTGCAAGCACTGGGGGATAAGATGGACGAGGCCATCACCGCGCTGGCAGGCCATGTACGCCAGCGGCTGGAGGCCGATCTGCGTCAGCGGCTGGCCGCCAACCAACGCCACTTCTGGTGGGTCACCGCGCCGCTGACCGCCAGCTTGCTGCTCTACCTCTACCTGATGATCGGCGCCTACCTCTCCCTGCGCGAAACTGTGGCGCGAGTGCGTGATATTGCCGCCCGGGTCAACGCCCAGGATCTCAGCCAGCATATCGAGATCGTCGGTCAGGACGAGCTGGCCGCCATCAGCCGGGATTACAACGTGACGCTGGAGACCCTGCGCACCCTGATGCTGCGGGTGCGGGAAAATGGCGTCACCGTGGTGGAGAGCGCCACCGAGATCGAAGCGCGCACCTGCCGCTCGCAGGAGGTGATTGCCGATCAGCAAGGGGAGACCCATCAGGTCGCCACCGCCATCAAGGAGCTGGCCGCCACCTCCCAGGACATGGCGGGCAACGCCCTGCAAGCCGCCCGCATGACCCAGGAGGCACAGAACGTGGTCGGTCAGGGCGAGGATGTGGTGGAGCGCACCATCAAGGCCATCGACCATATCAACCGCGAAGTGCTGCGCACCGCCGAGACCATCGGCCAGCTGGAGCAGCAGTGCAGCCAGATTGGCGGCGTCATCAGCGTGATCCGTGGCATCGCCGAACAGACCAATCTGCTGGCCCTCAACGCCGCCATCGAAGCGGCCCGGGCCGGTGAACAGGGTCGCGGCTTTGCGGTGGTCGCCGACGAGGTGCGGTCTCTTGCCAACCGCACCCAGGGCGCCACCGTCGAGATCCAGCAGATGATCGAACAGCTGCAATCCGGCGCCCGCGCCTCGGTCACCGCCATGTCGGCGGCCAGCCATGAAGCGCAGGAGGGGGTCGGTTTGGCGCAGGAGGCGCAACAGGCCTTCGGTGCCATCACCGAGAAGGTGGATCGGATGGTCGATACCAACGCCATCATCGCCAGCGCCATCGAGCAGCAGGGCGCCGTGGTCAACGAGATCGAACGCAACGTGGTGCGCATCTCGGATGGCAGCGATGAGGCGCTGCAAGTGGCCAACGCCGCTCGCGATGCCGCCCGCCAGATCCACCAGCTCACCGAACAGCTGCGCGCCATAGTGCAGAGCTTCGTGCTGTGACAGAACGCTGACAAGCCGGGCTCAATATGAGCCCGGTATTATCCCGATCGGGCGCCTGCCAACAACGTCTCAGTTGCACGGATCATCCAGAAAATCCCTGTGCCCCACTTGCCGGACAGACGCCAACAAAGTAGTCTCGAACGAAAACAAAATGCGGCATTCCCGACACGCATTGTCTGCGACGTCGAGGCAAGCAAGCCGCCTGCGAGCCACAGATTAAAACCAGCGTCACGTCATCTATCACCCGCTTCAAGCGAGGATTTGCCCATGGCCAGATACCAGTTTTTTACCGTTCCGGCGTCCAATCGGCAGCAATACACCTTTATCGACATGGCATCACTGACCTTTCTGAGTGAAAAGGCGGCACTGCTGACCCAAGGATTCGAGGTGGAAGAAGACTTTATTGACGCAACCAGCCCGCGAGAGGCCGTCGAGAAGTACCAATCCAACTTTCTCTATGTAGCGGACGAGATAGGCAAGTCTGATAGCAGCTATGCCGCGGCCGTCGCCATGCTGGAGCTAGGCAAGGGGCTATTTGGCAAAAAAACTCGCTGAGATAAGCTGCAGCGATAAAGAGTGGTGGCCATCGTGGCAACGTGCCCGATGGCCATATGGCGAGGCGTTAATCTTGTGACTCAGAAGCGGGCCAACTGCTGGAGCATCTCGATCAGCTCCTCTTCGCTGCTCGGCTCATAGGCCAGCTGAAGGCTCGGCGCGGCGCCCCCCATCAGCATGTAGACGTTGGTGCTGCAGTGGTCGTAGTGATACCACTTACCGTCGATACAGACGTCGGTATAGCATCTCGGGTCCCTTTTCAGTTCCATATGCACATCCTTTTGTTACATCCCATCAACATCACTCCTGACCGTAAAACAACCCACTGCGACCTATATTGATACAGATCAAGGTGTGCAACGGCTGTGCTCCTGCGGGCGCAATTCCTGCTGTTTTCCTCCCGGATGGCGTTTTATACCGCAAGCATCCCCCTCTTATCTCCCTTCTCTTCCTTATCTCCCTTCTCTTCGCTGACTTGAGCCTGACTACACTTAGCCCTGCCGATCCACATCACCACCATCTGGAGTCATACCGATGAAACCGAGGCTTTCCACCCCCACGATTTTCTCGCTCTTGCTCTGTGGCGCACTGCTTGTGCAGCCTGCTCTTGTGCAGTCGGCCAAAGCCGCCATCGACCCCAAGCCCGCGAGCGAATTTACCATCAAGGCTAACCAGCAGGTACTCACTACCCTCCCCTTCAATGACAAGCAGGACTTCGAGGATGCCAAGCGTGGCTTTATCGCCAAACCGGAGATCCTCACCATCAAGGATGACAAAGGCAACGTGGTGTGGGATCTGGAGCAGTACAAGACCTACATCGGCCTCGACAAGGCCGCGCCGGACACCGTCAACCCGAGCCTGTGGCGCAATGCCCAGCTCAACATGCAATACGGCTTGTTCAAGGTCACCGACAAGATTTACCAGATTCGCGGCTTTGATCTCTCCAACATCACCTTTATCGAAGGCAACAAGGGATGGGTGGTGTTCGATCCGCTGATCTCCCCGCAAACCGCCAAGGCGGCGCTGGCCTTCATCAACAAGACCCAAGGGGAGCGTCCGGTCACCGCGGTGGTCTACAGCCACTCCCACGTGGATCACTACGGCGGTGCCGCCGGTCTGTTCAACTCGCTGGACGAGGTGAAAAAGAACGGCGTCGAGATCATCGCGCCGGAAGGATTTACCGAACACGCGGTGTCGGAGAACGTCATCGCCGGCAATGCCATGGCCCGCCGCGCCGTCTACATGTACGGCGCCCTGCTGCCGCGCAACCCGCAGGGGGGCGTCAACGGCGGGCTGGGGCAAACCACCTCCACCGGTGTGCCCTCGCTGCTGCTGCCGACCCGCTTTATCGCCAAAACCGGTGAGACGCTGACAGTGGATGGCGTCAAGATGGTCTTCCAGATGACCCCGGGCACCGAAGCCCCCGCCGAGATGAACACCTGGTTCCCGGACAGTAAAGCATTGTGGATGGCCGAAAACACCACCAACACCATGCACAACATCCTCACCCTGCGCGGCGCCCAGGTGCGCGATGCACTGAAGTGGGCCAGCTTTCTCAACGAGACCATCGAAACCTGGGGTGATCAGGCCGAGGTCAAATTCCAGAGCCACCACTGGCCACGCTGGGGCAATACCAACATCGTCGACTACTTCAAGAAGCAGCGGGATCTCTACAAATACATCCATGACCAGTCGGTGCGCCTGATGAACATGGGCTACACCGGCGAGGAGATCTCGGAACAGATCACTCTCCCCCCAGAGCTCAACGACTTCTGGCCGAACCGCGGTTATTACGGCACCCTGCGCCACAACAGCCGCGCCGTCTATCAGCGCTATATGGGCTGGTACTCCGGCAACCCCTCCGATCTCGACAACCTGCCCCCCGAAATGGTCGGCCCCAAATATATCGAGTTCATGGGGGGCGAGCAGGAGGTACTTAAAAAGGCCAAGGCCTCGTTCGACAAGGGGGAGTATCGCTGGGTAGCAGAAGTGCTCAAGCATCTGGTGTTTGCCAACCCTAACAACGCAGAGGGCAAGCTGCTGTTGGCAGATGCGCTGGAGCAGCTGGGTTATCAGGCTGAATCCGGCCCGTGGCGCTCCGTCTATCTGCAAGGTGCCTATGAGCTGCGAAATGGCGTTCCTAACGTTGGCGGAACCGTGACCGCCTCGCCGGATACCATCCGTGCCATGAGCCCCAGCATGCTGTTTGACTATCTCTCGGTGCGCATTAACCCCGAGAAAGCGGCGGGCAAGAAGATGGTCATCAACATGGCGTTCACCGACATCGGCGAGAAACATACCCTGAGTCTGGAGAACTCGGTGCTGAACCACACTACCCGCTATGCCGCCAAGCCTGATGTGACCATTACCCTGAGCAAGAAGACGCTGGATGATATCCAGCTCGGTCAGGGCACCATGGAGCAGAAGATCGCCAACGGCGAAATCAAGATCGAGGGTGATCAGCAGACGTTCAGCAACTTCGTCACGCTGCTCGACAAGTTCAACTTCTGGTTCAACATAGTGACGCCATGATGCAACGCACCTTGCGCGCCTGCATGGCCCTGCTCAGCCTCATCCCCGGGATGGGGCAGAGCTGTGGTTATGATGCCCTTTATCCCAATCCGTTCGAACAGAACTGGCCGGGTACGGTCAATATTGCCATGGCCACGGCGACTGCGGTGAGCCGTGAGCAGTTGCCCCCCTTGGCAGCCCTGACAGGCGAAGCCGGCTTCTCCCGTAGCCAGGCATGGCTCCAAACCCTCAAAAGTCGACTCCAGCAGGCAGGGGTAGGCGGCGGGATCTCCATCCTGCTTATCGACTCAGGACTCTGGTCCAGAGTACGAGGCAAAGAGTCCCTACTGCTCCAATTGCACACCAGCGGCCCAAACCCAAAAGACCGGGTGATGCTGCTGAGTGAAGCCGCCATCAACGCCATGTTGAATGGGTCGCTCACCATCGAGCAGGGACTGCAATTGGGTATTGTGGAGCTGCAAAGAGACGACAATCAGCAGTTGCAGCGGGATCTGCACAAGGCGCTGAGCTCGCAGACCTGACGGCCACAGGAGGAACAGATAGAATAAAGGGAGGCAAATGCCTCCCTTTTTTATGCCTTCACGGCGAACGTCAAGCGCGGGCGCTTATTCGTCTTCCAGATAGGCGTAGCCTTGCAGGCCCAGCTCCAGCTCGTCGAGCAGGGCTTTGCGAGTGGCATCGTCCAGCGCCGGGTGAGCGGCGATCCGCTGGTAGTTTTCGCGGATCACGGACGGGTCGATGTTGACGTAACGCAGCAGCTGGTCGACGGTGTCGCCGCGCACCACGTTGCGAATGTCCATCTTGCCCTCCTCGTCCAGCCACACTTCCGCGCAGTGGGTGTCACCGAACAGGTTGTGCAGGTCACCGAGGATCTCCTGATAGGCACCGACCAGGAAGAAGCCGACGTGGCACTCTTCGTTCTCGCCGTAGACCGGCATCGGCAGGGTGCTCTCGACCCCCAGACCGTCGACATAGTGCTCGACCTGACCGTCGGAGTCACAGGTGATATCCATCAGGATACCGCGACGGCTAAGCGGACGCTCGAGGCCAGCCAGCGGCATCACCGGGAACACCTGACCGATACCCCAGGCATCCGGCAGGGACTGGAACAGGGAGAAGTTGGCAAAGCACTTGTCCGCCAGCTTTTCGCTCAGTTCGTCAGCCAGCGCACGGTGGTTGCGGTTGACCGGGTTGAGCAGCTCTTTGAGCGCCAGACAGGTGTTCTGGTGCAGCATCTCGGCCCAGGCACGTTGCTCAAGGTTGAGCAGGCCCATGGTGTACTGGGTGTTTACATCGCCCAGATCAGCAACCGAGTCGTGGAAGATCTCCAGCAGGGAGGGATCTTCGCTGCGCAGATCCAGCCAGCCTTGCCACATGTTCTGCAGAATGGTCGGGGCATCTTCGCCCGGTGCGCTGATGTCGTTCATCTCCACCCCTTCGGCACCAATGATATTGGTAACCAGCACGGCGTGGTGGGCGGTCAGGGCACGGCCGGACTCGCTGATGATGGTCGGGTGCGGCAGGTCGAACTCGCGGCAGACATCGCCGATGCCCCACACCACGTTGTTGGCGTACTCGGAGAGGCTGTAGTTGGCGGAGCAGTGGCTCTGGGAACGGGTTCCCTCGTAGTCCACGCCCAGGCCGCCGCCCACATCCACTACCTCGATGTTGGCACCGAGGCGACGCAGTTCAGCGTAGAAACGGCCGCACTCGCGGATCCCGCCCTGAATGTCGCGGATGTTGGCGATCTGGGAACCCAGATGGAAGTGCAGCAGTTGCAGGCAATCCAGCTTGCCCAGCCCGCGCAGACGCTCGATCAGCGCCAGGATCTGGGAGGCTGACAGACCGAATTTGGACATGGAGCCGCCGCTCGATTCCCACATGCCGGAGCCGGTGGAAGCGAGCTTGGCGCGCACCCCGATGTTGGGCTTGATGTTGAGACGAGCTGACTCGTCCAGCACCATTTCCAGCTCGGAGGGCTTCTCCACCACGATGTAGACCTTGTGGCCCATCAGGTTGCCCAGCAGGGCGTGGCGGATATATTCGCGGTCTTTGTAACCGTTGCAGACGATCACCGAGCCTTGCTCATGGTGATGGGACAGCACGGCCAGCAGTTCCGGTTTGGAACCAGCTTCCAGGCCAAGCCGGGGCTTGTCGCTGTAGGACTGGCTGATGGTCTCGATGACACGACGCTGCTGGTTTACCTTGATCGGGTAAACGCAGAGGTAGTCCCCTTCATAGCCTGACTTCTCGATGGCCTGACCAAAGGCGTTGAACAGCGCATCGACCCGACTCTTGAGAATGTCGGGGAAGCGCAGCAACACGGGGGTGGTCAGCCCGGACTGACGCAGCTGTTCGATGGCATCAGAGATGACGATATGCGCGTCAGGGCGTGATTTGTCGGGGGCGACGGTCACATGACCGGCGTCATTGATATTGAAAAAACCCGCACCCCAGTAGGGAACGTTATAGACCTTCAAGGAGTCCTTGCTGGACCAGTTAGTCATGGGCTATGCCTCGCAAATGAGCGACCCAGAGTCGCCTTCGTTACCCTCAATCACATCCAGACCATCTAGTGCAGAGTGCGGCGGGCGCTGCCATCACGAGACGCAGCCACCCAAACCAACGCTTTGCACATCGCGGCAAGCCAGAGGCTGCCTGGTGGATCTTGGGGAAGTAACGAGTCTTGATGTGGGGCTGGTGGCTTTACATCAAGCTCAACGGTATGCGGTGCCACCTTTAACGGGGCGCCGCGGTACTTTGATGACAGACGACATCAGCCACGCCGTCAGTTCATCATTCGGCAGCGATCCCGACAGAAGGAGAGGGTTCCAAGGAAGAGAAGCGAAGGCGCCAGCACGCATGCGTGTTGATAGACGACAACAACCACAGCCCACCTCACCGTCAGTGACCGCCCATGACAAGGGAAGATGATGAGCCGATGGCCCACTCGGTCAAATGAAGGATGAGAGTCTGTTGTTCTCCCTGATACCGGAGCCTAACCGGTATTAAAGAAACCATTCCCCAGCAGTGTCTGTCGTTTCTGCGTGCCTCGCCCTATAGGCGTATGATCGGTCGGGTTTCTGGCGGCTCTGCCTACTTCAGGGTTGCCCTTGGATCGGCGCGGAGTGTACACACTTACCGCAGGCGGTGACAATAAAAAATAGTGTTCAAAATCCCCTTTTAATAAGTCGATCAAATCTTGCTGGCGGGCAGGCGGGCTCTGGGATGGCGCAGGTTATGCGACAGCCCGCTTTCCCCTTGAAAAGTGTGTGAAAACGCCATGACGGGGCTGATGCCTTGCTGTGCGGTGGCCAAGGGGAATTTAGCCGTGACCGCCAGTGCCTAAATATCGTAATAAATGCCAAATTTATGCGCCCCCCCTCGCCGAAGTTGCCCCGCGCGCCGCACATTCGCCGCTCTTCCCTTGCGTCAAAAAATGGGAAAAACCTGCGCTGACGCAATGAGTCGCCTGCACGGATTGGCCACAATGACCGCTCACAATCGGTTAGAGGCTGACTAATGGATACCCTGCTTGAGCGTTTTCTGCGTTACGTGACTTTTCATACCCGCTCCGATGAGACCAATCCTGCCTGCCCCAGCAGCGAAGGCCAGCTGATCTTCGCCCGTGCCCTGCAAGAAGAGATGAAGGCGCTGGGGCTGACCCAGGTCACCCTGGATGAGCACGGCTATCTCACCGGCTGTCTGCCGGGCAACCAGCCGGACGCCCCCGCCATCGGCCTGATTGCCCACATGGACACCGCCGACTACGAGGCGGAGCAGGTCAAACCCCAGATCATCGAAAACTATCAGGGTGGTGACATCTGCCTTGGCAAGGGTGACGAAGTGCTTGCCATCCGTGACTACCGTTTCCTGAAAAACTATCTGGGTCAGGATCTCATCACCACCGACGGCACCACCCTGCTCGGCGCCGACGACAAGGCCGGCATCGCCGAGATCCTCACCGCCATCGCTCACCTGCAGGCCCACCCCGAGATCCCGCGCGGCGATATCTGGATTGGCTTTACCCCGGATGAAGAGATCGGCCGCGGCGCCAACCTGTTCCCGCTGGAGAGATTCCCGGCCAAGTGGGCCTATACCGTGGATGGCGGCGAACTGGGGGAGCTGGAGTATGAAAACTTCAACGCCGCCAGCGCCAACCTGCGCTTTGTCGGCAACAACGTCCACCCCGGCACCGCCAAGGGCAGCATGATCAACAGCCAGACCCTGGCCGCCCGCTTCCACGCCGCCATGCCCGCCGAGCAGACCCCGGAGTGCACCGACGGGTATGAGGGCTTCTTCCATCTGGCGCAGATGAGCGGCACCGTGGAAGAAAGCACCCTGCACTACATCATCCGTGACTTCAACGACGAGCGTTTCGCCGCGCGCAAGGCAGAGATGCAGAGCCGGGTGGCCGCCCTGCAGGCCGAGTATCCCAAGGCGCGCATCGAGCTGACCCTGACCGACAGCTATCGCAACATGCGCAGCCAGATCGAGCCGCACATGCATATCGTCGAGCTGGCCAAGGCCGCCATGGAGGCCGCCGACGTGGTGCCGAAGATCAAGCCCATTCGCGGCGGTACCGATGGCGCCCGTCTCTCCTTTATGGGTCTGCCCTGCCCCAACCTCTTCACCGGTGGCCACAACTTCCACGGCAAGCACGAGTTCATCCCGCTGCAATCCATGGAGAAATCGGTCGCCACCCTGGTGGAGCTGGTGCGCCTCACCGCAGCCTGGCGCGGTTAATCGGGTCGCTATCTTTACCGCGACAACAAAGGGGGGAGCCGGTTAACCGGCTCCCCCCTTTGCTATCTGGCCACCAGCCATCAGGAAAGGGAAAACGCAGAGCGCAGTACGAGGACAACTGACCGCCGCTGCCATCAAACTGTCATCCCGCTGACATGTCGCGGGAACAGTGTCACATCATGCTGGGAGCAACGGATCGCCGGAGCCCTCCAGATGTTCACTATCGATACCCTGCTGACCCAGCACTTCCCTCGCCTGCTTGGTTACCCCCTGCTCACCCCGCTGTGCAAGCGGCTGCTGGGCTGGCTGCTCAACGAACGGGCCTTTGCCGACTTTGCCGCCCGCAACCCGCACCTGCGCGGCCTCGACTTTGTCGAGCAGGCGCTGACCCAACTCGATTTCGACTATCGGGTCAGCGAGGCGCAGCTGGAGCACATTCCCGCCAGCGGCCGGGTCATTCTTGTCGCCAACCACCCCATCGGCTCGCTGGACGGACTGGTGCTGCTGCAGCTGCTCGGCCGCATTCGCCCCGATGTGAAGATCGTTGCCAACCAGCTGCTGGCCCAGCTCGCGCCGCTGCGCCCCCTGCTGCTGCCGGTGGACAACATGGCGGGCAAAACCGATCGGCAGGCCATCCTCGCCATGAACGAACACCTCGCCCATGAAGGGGCGCTGGTGATCTTCCCTGCTGGCGAAGTCTCGCGGCTCGGCCTCAAGGGGGTGAAAGATGGCTCCTGGCAGGCGGGCTTTATCAAGCTGGCCCAGCGCACCCGCACCCCGCTGGTGCCGATCCATCTGGGGGGGCGCAACAGCCTCTGGTTCTATCTCGCCTCCTGGCTCAACAAGCCCGCCTCCGCCCTGCTGCTGGTACGCCAGCTGTTTCGCCAGCAGGGGCAGACCCTGCCGGTGACCATAGGAGCGCGCATTCCGCTCGGCAGTTTTCAGGATCTGCCCGCCAAGACGGCGGCGCGGCTGGTGCGCAACCATCTCTACCGGATTGGCCGTGGCAAGGCGGGGCGCCTGCAGACCGAGGCCCCCATCGCCCTGCCGGAGGATCGCCGCCAACTCAAACAGGCCATCGAAAGCTGCGAGCAGCTCGGCACCACCCCGGATGGTCAGGGGATCTACCTCTACCGCCGCCACGAACTGAGCCACTCGGTGATCCTGCGCGAGCTGGGGCGGCTGCGGGAGATCGCCTTTCGCGCGGTGGGGGAAGGATCCGGCAAGCGACGTGATCTCGATGGTTTTGACAACGACTATCACCACCTGATCCTCTGGGATCCGGCCCGGCTCGACATCATCGGCGCCTATCGGTTCGCCCCGGTGGCGGAGCTGCTGGCCAGCAAGGGGAAGGATGGTCTCTACAGCCACACCCTGTTCGGCTTTGAGGAGAAACTGCTGCCCCGGCTGGAACAGGCCCTCGAGCTTGGCCGCAGCTTTATCCAGCCCGCCTACTGGGGCAAGCGGGGGCTCGATTATCTCTGGTTCGGCATCGGCGCCTATCTGGCCCGCTATCCCCGCTACCGCTACCTGTTTGGCCCGGTGTCGCTCTCCGGCAGCCTGCCACCGGCGGCCAAGGATCTGCTGGTGAGCTTCTACCGCCAGCACTTTGCCCCCGAGCTGGCGCTGGCCCCCTCCCGCCGTCCCTACCCCGAGACGCAGCCCCTGTTCGACGGGGTAGATTACGGCGCCGACCTCAAAGCACTCAAGGCCCGCCTCGACAATCTGGGCTGCGCCATCCCCACCCTCTACAAGCAGTACTCCGAGCTGTGCGAGCCGGGCGGGGTGCAGTTTATGGACTTTGGCATCGACCCCGACTTCAACCACTGCATCGACGGACTGGTGTGGGTGGATGTGAGCCGCATCAAGCCCCACAAGCGGGCCCGCTATATCGGCAGCCATCTGGCCTAGCCGCGCTCATAGCCCCGCAGGCGCCAGGCAAACAACCAAATGCAAAAAAGGAGAGGAAGGCCATGGCCTCCCTCTCCTTTCTCAGTCTTGCTGAACTCTTTTTCGGGGCACCCAGCCCATCTGGCGTTACTCGGCCGCTTTGCGATCAGAGTGGCCGAGATCCCGCTCCGGGGCGATGACATCGCGCACCCGCTGCTTGATCTCCTTGGCCTCGGGAAAGCCGTCATCGACCACCCGATCCCACACCTGCACCCCGCCCACCAGAATGCGGAACTCCCCCTTGCTGGCCGGCACCAGCGCCACCTCTCCCAGATCGCTGTCGAAGGTGGAGAGCAACTCCTGCGCCAGCCAGGCGGCGCGCAGCATCCAGCGACAGAGGGTGCAGTAGCGGATTTCGATGCGGGGTTTGCTGATCAGGGTTTCAGACTCGGTCATGAGTGACTCCATAAAAAAAGCGGCCAATGGCGGGAAGTGGCGTACCGCCGCCCAATGGCCGCTCCCGGTTTGGTCAAATCAGTGCTGATCAACCCCATGAAAATCGGCCAGCCAATGGCGGGCAATGGTACGCATCGCCGATTCTGGCAGCTCGAACAGGCCGGGAGCAAGGGGGCCTGCCGCCAGCATCCGGATCCCTTCCATGATCTCCGCCAGCACCAGATAGACGTATTCGCCAATCACGGCGCCATGGACGAAGTTGACCGCCTCGCCCCGGTTGAGCAGGTAGATCTGGCTGCCATCCGGCCGGTTGAGGGCCAGCACATGGGGGCACACCTCTTCGCTCGGCCACGGCAGCTGGGCCAGCGAGAAGGCGAACTCGTCGTCGGCCGAAGTGACCGAGGCCACCATGGTGCCGGGGCGCAGCGCCTGCAGATCCGCCAAGTCCAGCGAGCCATTACCCGTGGAGCAGATCACCAGCTCGGCACGGCTCAACGCCTCGGCCTTGGTGATCAGGCGAAAACCGTGGGAGAGCGCTTCCACCTGTCGCAGCACATCGGTCTCCACCAGTCCGAGATGGAGGTTACGACAGCGCAGGTCGCGGGCGATGCTGCGCCCCACCTTGCCATAACCAAACAGCACGGCTTCGCAGACGTTGAAGGTGCGGTTGAGGGTGCGCGCCAGCGACTCGGCGGAGTAGACCACGCTCAGACCAATCTGGATATCCTCGGCCTGCTTGAGGGGGCTGCGCGCCACCGACACCACCGGGGTCGCCAGCACCTCCTGCTCATAGCGCTGATGGCCGTTCTCGGTCATCTCCACCACCCCGAGAAAACGGGGGCCGAAGTACTCGCTCAAGATCACCTGGGTTCTGGCGAAGTAACCGCCGATATCGAGGATCAGCAGCCGCTCGTGGGGGGCCACCAGCGGTGCAATCTGCTGGATGAGGCTGTCGGGATCATTGGTCCAGTGCCGGTTGAGGGGCAGCACCGGATAGTGTTGGGATACCCACTCCAGGGTCGGGCCGTGTACCGATTTCGGTTTGGGCAAAATGGCGCCGATCCGCCCAATCCGGGAAAGCGCTTCGATAAAACGGGGGCGATCGGGAAGCAGGTGAGTGACCAGCAGAATGCAGAGACCGTCGATACGTCCCTGTCCGGTGAAATGGCGAAAAAACAGATGCTCAGATCCTTGACTGCGCAACTGTGGCCTCCTTATGTGCCGCAAAGCAGGCAAACAGAACCCGGCTCGGCCGGGTTCTGTGTGTGTCCAAATAAAATGAAAATCCTTTTTATCTGAAACACATAGGGGGCTCAATCATTATCTGCCAAGAGTATGAGCGGGTATGCAAAAATGACTGTAATTGCCTGTTTTTCATGCAAAAATCAGTACAAAGAAGCAGCGGGCCACACCCACCACAGGCTAAGTCCGGTCCCCGCCGCGGCGAGCAGGATCAGTGCCCCCCAACGCAGCGGCCACGGCTTGTCACGCAGCGCCCACTCCAGCAGCGGCAGCAGCCAGACCGGCAGCAACACCACCAGCGGCACCTCCACATATTGCCAGGCGAGCATCTGGACAAAAGCGAGTGCCAGCGCCAGACCGGCGGGTGCCACCTTGATGCCAACAAAGGTGGCGAGCAGGGCGCGAAAACCGGCGAAAGCGGCCAGCGCACCGGCCAGTTGGGCAATCAGCAGGCTGCCATCGATGCCGATCACCAGCGCCAGCCAGATAAAGCCGAGGGCAAACCCGAGCCCCTCGCGGCTGTCACCGCGCAAGCCGCTCCAGCCAAACCAGAAGATGGCGGGCAGCAGCGCCAGCCAAATCATCGGCTCACTGGCCAGCACCGAGGCCAATCCCTGCCACCACACCAGCGCACTGAACACCGCAAAAAGCAGCAGCGAACCGCGCAGATCGCTCACCTGAGCCGCGATGGCGGACACCAGCAGGGTCAGCGGCAACCACTGCCACGCTTTGGCCGGGATGCCATAGAGGCCGCCAAGCAAGGAGCCCACCAGCCAGAGCGCCAGCGCACCCCACAGATACCCCAGTCGCGGCCAGCGCCACGATAGCAAAGCGGCTCCCAGAGGAGCCGCCAGGGTTTGCAGCAGAAGTTCCGCGCCCATTACTTGCGCACGCCTTCGACAAACAGGTTGATGTTCATCTCGTCTGGGATGCCGGGCAGCATGTAGCTCACGCCAAAGTCACTGCGCTTGATGGTGGTGGAGGCGTTGAAGCCACTGCGGTAGCCGCCCCAGGGATCCTTGCCTTCACCAATCTTGACCAGATCGAAGGCCACTTCTTTGGAAACGCCGTGCAGGGTCAGGGTCCCTTTCAGCACGCCCTTATCCTTGCTGCCCTCGTAAGCAGAGCTGACGAAAGTCATCTTGGGATACTGCTTCACGTCGAGGAAGTCAGGGCTGCGCAGGTGCTTGTCTCGGGCCTCGTGGTTGGAATCGACGCTGGCGGCATCCACTTCAAAGCTCGCCTTGGCCGCCGCCGGGTTGGCATCATCCATGCTGAAGGTGCCGCTGAAGGTGTTGAAGCGACCCACCAGCTCGGAGAAGCCCAGGTGACCCACCTTGAACTGCACCGTGGTGTGCGCCGCATCCACATCGTAATCCGCCGCCATCAGAGGGGTAGCCATAAACAGGCAGGAGGCCAGCAGAGCCTTGGTCATTTTCATCCGTTCGTTCCTTCATCTTGGGGTTCACATTAGTGGCTAAAATGCTAACCTCGTTCTGAAGATGGATAATCAGTGATTTATTAAATTCATTATTTACTGAGGATGGAAAATGGACCAGATCGCCGCCATGCGCACCTTTATCAAGGTGGTGGAGTGCCAGAGCTTTACCAAGGCCGCCAACCAGCTCGGCATCTCGGTCGCCATGGCCTCCAAACTGATGCAGCAGCTGGAAGAGTCCCTCGCCACCCGGCTGCTGTCGCGCACCACCCGCCAGGTCAATCCCACCGAGGCGGGCCAGTTCTACTACCAGCGCTCCCTCGCCCTGCTGGCGGAGCTGGAAGAGACCCACAGCCAGCTGACCCACCACAACCAGCAGCCCAACGGCACCCTCAAGCTCTCGGTGCCGATGGATTTTGGCTATCTGCACCTCTCCCCCGCCCTGCCGCTGTTTCGCCAGCGCTTTCCCGATCTCAAGCTCGATATCGAGTACAGCGACCGGCGGGTGGCACTGGTGGAAGAGGGATTCGATCTGGCGCTGCGTATCGGCCACCTCAGCGACTCCTCGCTGGTGGCACGCCAGCTGGCCACCATCAAACTGGAACTCTGCGCCAGCCCCGCCTATCTGGCTCGCAAGGGGGCACCGCAGAGCCCGGAGGATCTCAAGCAGCACGACTGTCTGGTCTATACCCTGACCCAGCCGGAGTGGCACTTCAAGCAGAGGGGCGAGGCCCAGAGCATCCGGCCGCAGGGGCCGCTGCGGGCCAACAACGGGGTGGCGCTGACCCGCGCAGCTTGTGATGATCAGGGCATCATATTGCAGCCCACCTTTATCGTGGGGGAGGCGCTGCGGGCAGGGCAGCTGGTGAGCCTGCTGCCGGAGTGGGAGAAGGGGGAGGTGGGGCTCTATGCGGTCTATCCGCACCGCCGCTTCGTCTCGGCCAAGGTGCGCTGCTTCATCGAGTTCGTGCAGGAGCGCTATCTCGCCCCACAACAGTGGGATAAACCGACCTGATTGCCAGAGCAGAGGGTACGGCCTGAATGTCCGGCCTGCTGGTCCGGCTTGAAACCTAGCGCTGGCCTGGGGCCGCGGCCGGAACCAGCTTCGCCAGCAGACGCTCCTGCTCGAGGCTTAACTGCCAGCGCGGCAGACGGGTGCGGATCACCGACAACTGCGGCTCACTGAGGGCATAGGGGAGCGCCACCTCCAGCTCGCTACAGTCAAACATGGCGGCCAGCTGCAGGATCAGAATGAGGTTTGCCTCATCGGTCTTGTGCTTGTTGACCCGTTTGCGGATCTCGTGGCGCAACTGGGTTTCCGGGTCCTGAGTCATCGCCTGCCAGCCGAAACCGAACAGCGGCACCAGCGCACTGACAATCCCCAGCGCCGTCATCGGCTGCTTCGGGGGATGATAGAGTTCGTTGAGATTCAGCAGAACAGGATTCTGACGAACCTCACCCTCACCAAATAAAATCGTTTTCGTCATTGGATTACCCGTTATATTCCACTAGACTGCGCCGCATATTTTACCCCGATATGCCAACGAGGTGCTGATGCTAAGCGATATCGAGATCTCCCGCCAGTCCCCCCGTCTCTCCATTCACGCGCTGGCCGAACGCCTCGCCATCCCCCAGCACCTGCTCAGCCCTCACGGCCACTACAAAGGCAAACTCAGCCTCGACCTGCTCAAATCTCAGCCAAAACAGAGCGGCAAGCTGGTGCTGGTAAGCGCCATCACCCCGACCCCGCTCGGTGAAGGGAAGACGGTAACCACCCTTGGCCTCTCCATGGGGCTCAACCATATCGGCCAGCCCAGCATCGCCACCATCCGCCAGCCGAGCCTCGGGCCGGCATTCGGGGTCAAGGGGGGCGCAGCCGGTGGCGGCCACGCCCAGGTGGTGCCGATGGAGGAGATGAACCTCCACCTCACCGGCGATTTTCACGCCATGACGGCGGCCCACAACCTGGCGGCGGCGGCCCTCGATGCCCGCCTGTTCCACGAACAGAAACTCGGCGATGAGTTCACCGCCAGAACCGGTTTGCCACGGCTCGAGATCGACCCGGCCCATATCCTCTGGCCGCGCACCCTCGACATGAATGACCGCGCCCTGCGCCACCTCACCATCGGTCAGGGTGGCGCAAGCGACGGTGTGGAACGCAGCGATCGCTTCGTCATCACCGCCGCCTCCGAGCTGATGGCCATTCTGGCGCTGGCAAGCGACCTCAAAGACCTGCGCCAGCGCATCGGTCGCATCCAGCTGGCCCGCAACATCCACGGCAAGCCCGTTACCGCCGAGCAGCTGGAAGTAGCAGGCGCCATGACGGTGCTGCTCAAAGACGCGCTGCAACCGACCCTGATGCAGACCACCGAGCAGACGCCGGTGTTGGTACACGCAGGCCCCTTTGCCAATATTGCCCACGGCAACTCCTCGGTGATCGCCGATCGCATCGCCCTTGGCCTGACCGACTATGTGGTGACCGAAGCGGGTTTTGGCTCCGACATGGGGCTGGAGAAGTTCTTCAACATCAAGAGCCGCCAATCCGGCATTACTCCCGCCTGCGTGGTGCTGGTGGCCACGGTGCGCGGCCTCAAGGCCAACAGCGGTCTGCTCGATATCCGCCCGGGTCAGCCGCTGCCGGCGAGCCTGCAAGGGGAAGATCTGCCGACCCTCAAGCAGGGCTGCGCCAACCTCGCCTGGCATATCCGGAACGCCCGCTGCTACGGGGTGCCGGTGGTGGTCGCCATCAACCGCTTCCCCACCGACAGCGAGACCGAACTGGCGCTGCTGGCCCATGAGGCACAGCAAGCCGGAGCCTGTGGCGCGGCCATCTCCAACGCCTTCACCCAGGGTGGTGCCGGTGCCAGCGAGCTGGCCCGCGCCGTGGTCGCCGCCTGCGAGCAACCCGGCAAGGTGAAGCTGCTCTACCCCGATGAGATGAGCCTCGACGCCAAGCTGGCGACGCTGGTGGAGTGCGGCTACGGTGGCCGCGGGGTGCAGCTCTCCGACAGAGCCCGCCAGCAGCTGGCACAACTCTCCGCCGAGGGGTGGGGTCACTTGCCCATCTGCGTGGCCAAGACGCCGCTCTCCATCAGCCATGACCCCGCCCTCAAGGGGGTACCGACCGATTTCGAGGTACCCATCGACGAGGTAAAGCTCTGCGCGGGTGCCGGGTTCGTCTATGCGCTGGCGGGCCCCATCATGACCATGCCGGGGCTGGGCAGCCTGCCTGCCTATCGTCATATCGATATCGATGAAGATGGCGAGATAGTCGGCCTGAGCTGAGCCCTTCCACAACGCCAGAAACAACCCAGAAACAACAAGGCCCCGCCAATTTGGCGGGGCCTTCTGTTATCCAGGCGTCACGGTTTAGAGGGTGAAGCGCTGGGTCATATGGTGCAGGGTGTTGGCCAACTTGCTCAGTTCGCCACAGGCCTGGGCGATCTGATGGGCGCCCTGGGCATTCTCGTCAGCGGCATTGTGAATGTTGACGATGCTGCGGTTGAGCTCTTCGGTCACCGCGTTCTGCTCTTCGGTGGCGGTGGCGATCAGGGTGTTCATGTCGGTGATGCGCACCACGGCACCATTGATGGTATCGATACTGGTACCGGCATCCCGCGCCAGACCGACGCTCTCCTGCATCTGGTGACGGCTCAGCTGCATGGCGTTGCCCGCCTCGGCGGCGCGGCTCTGCAACAGCTCGATCATCTTGCTGATCTCGGCGGTGGAGTCCTGGGTACGCTGGGCCAAGGATCGCACTTCATCGGCAACAACCGCAAAGCCACGGCCCTGTTCACCGGCACGGGCAGCTTCGATGGCCGCGTTAAGGGCCAGCAGGTTGGTCTGACCGGCGATATCGCGGATCACATCCAGCACCACACTGATGTTGGCGCTGTCGGCCTCCAGCTGCTGCACCACGGTGCCCGCCTGTTCAATCTTGACCGACACATCTTCGATACTGGCGATGGAGCTGCGTACCACTTCGCTGCCGGCCGCGGAGGTGCGGGAGGCATCCTTGGCGGCGCTCATGGCATCCGTGGTGTTGCGGGCCACTTCGTGAACGGTGGACTGCATCTCGTTCATGGCTGTCGCCACCTGGGAGACTTCGTTCTGCTGGATGGCCATGCCGCTGGCAGACTGGCTGGAGATGGCGCTCACCTCCTCCACCGCACTGCTGAGCTGGCTCACGGAACCGGCGATCTCGCTCACCAGATCGGAGAGGGAGCCCTGCATCCGGTTGATGGCGGAGCCCAGCTGACCCAGTTCGTCGCGGTTGAAGCGGCTGTCGCGGATCCACTGCTGCAGTTCACCCTGCCCCAGCTCGCCATTGGCAATACGCTGGGCCTGACGGGCCAGCATGATCAGCGGATCGCGGATCTGGCGAGTCAGTACCATGGAGAGCACCACCACCAGCCCCAGACCGAGCACCAGCGCGATGGTGACGCTCAACTTGGCGGAGTCGTAGGAGGCAACCACGACCTTGCGCGACTCGGTCGCATAGCCGTGGTTGATGCGGATCAGCTCCGCCACCGACTTGTGCAGATTGTTGTAGAGGGGGATCCCCTGATCCATGAAGACGGTCTGGGCCTCACTCATCAGGCCGCTATCCTGCAACTGCTTCACCTGCTGGTGCAGGGCCAGGTAGCTGGCCCAGTCACCCTTGACGATATCGAAGGTGCGACGCTCTTCCACGTCCTGCACCCAGATGGTCTTGTCGTGGTCAATCATCTGCTGTTTGAGGCGCTCCACCAGCTGGGCGGCCGTGGTGCGGTACTCGGCACGCTTCTGGGGATCAGAAGCCACCAGGAACAGGGCCAGTTCATAACGACGCAGCTCACTGATGCTGTCACCGATGTCATTGGTGCGGTTGACTGCGGGCAGGATGCTGTCGGTAAAACCGATAGCCGCCCGGTTCATGTTGCTGAACTCCAGCAACGAGAAGCCGCCGATAAAGGCGACCATCAAACCGAGCACGGCAAAGCCGGCGGTGAGTTTTTTGCCTATGGTCATGGAACTGGTATTCATGGCGTATCCTGGTGGTCGTTAAATTCGTTGCACTCGTCCGGTTCACGCCCTCCTGGCATGAACTATCTGGCCACTTGTTCAGTGGCGCACCATCCAACCTTGATGAATATCTCTGAATTCCATGAGCGGCAGCGAGAGCCGTGAGGGGGCGCTAGAGTAACCGGATTGTGGCGGTTCGGAAAGAGTCTGCCTGGTTACTTTTTGTAAGGTGAAAGCGAGGGATTTTTCGTGCCCGATTAAATATACCGCTCAGATGAATAAATCGAAAAAATGCATAACGTTTACATAGTGCAAGCCGTGCGGGCCCAGCCGTTGCAGGCCGCCGCTCTCATCCACGGCCAATGAAAAACGCCAGCAATGGCTGCTGGCGTCTCGTTTATTCATGAGCACGGTTACAAAACAACCGCCTTTTTATCCGCGCAGGCCACCGAGAAACTCGGCGCGGGTATCGGGCTGGGTCTTGAACACCCCACCGAGGGAGGTGGTGGTGGTGTAAGAAGTCGAATCCATCACCCCGCGCGCCTTGACGCAGTAGTGGGTCGCCCGGATATTGATGGCCACGTCCTGGGTGCCGAGCAGGGTCTGCAGCGCCAGCAGGATCTGCTGGGTCAGCCGCTCCTGCACCTGGGGACGGCGGGCAAAGAACTGCACGATTCGGTTGATCTTCGACAGGCCAATTACCTTGCCACGAGGGATATAGGCCACATGGGCCATGCCGTCGATGGTGACGAAGTGGTGTTCGCAGGTGCTGGTGAGGCTGATGTCCCGCACCATGATCATCTCGTCCACCTGCATCTTGTTCTCGATCACCGTCACCTTGGGGAAGGTGGAATAGTCGAGGCCGGAGAAGATCTCGTTGACGTACATCTTGGCGATGCGATGCGGCGTCTCGGCCAGACTATCATCGGCCAGATCCAGCCCCAGGGTCTCCATGATGGAGCGCATATGGCCTTCGATCTTCTCCCGCTTCTCCTGGCTGTTCAGCTCGTTGGTGACCAGGGGGGTTTCCAGTCCCTGGGCTTCGAGGGCAGCCCTGACCAGCAAGGCTTCCGGACTTAAGGTTGTCATTATCTTCTCTCCCACGCTCAGGGACTGTGAGGGCCGCTCAAGGAGCAACCCCTTATGTTATGGCGGCGTACAGGGCCGACGGTATCGCTGTAATGGTCGCCACTCGGGATGTAACGGCCATCTGTTATGGCGGCATAGTAAACGGCCATTGCCGCCAAGATTCAAGTCAACTTGTGCGTCACCTCATACTTTATGGCCATCTACCCCCGTTTCTGCGCCGATTACCCCGAGAATCCTTGAGATAACCTGCCCATCCCCGGGGATTTTTGTGATAATCCCGCCTTCAATCATAGAAAGAGGTCATGACGATGGGATTTGATACCAGCGGACTACTCCCCTTAAGCGATGCCCTGCAAGGGATGCTGGAACAACTCGCCTGCTGCTGCGACAGCGAGCAGCAGCCCCTGCCAGAGGCCCTTGGCCGGGTTCTTGCCAGCGACATCGCCTCTCCCCTCGCCGTGCCCCCCTTCGACAACTCCGCCATGGACGGTTACGCCGTGCGCCTTTCGGATCTCACTGCTGGCACCCCGCTCATCATGGCGGGCAAAGCGTTTGCCGGTCAGCCCTATCAGGGCGAGTGGCCCGCCGGCCACTGCGTGCGGATCATGACCGGCGCCCCGGTTCCCGCAGGCACCGATGCGGTGGTGATGCAGGAAGAAACGCAGGCCGACGGCGATCGGATCACTTTTCTTACGCAACCCGAACCGGGCCAGAATATCCGCCGCACCGGCAGCGATATCGGCAAGGGCGCCTGCGTGCTGCCAGCCGGCACTCGCCTCACCCCAAGAGAGATGCCACTGCTAGCCTCCCTCGGCGTGGCTACCGTCGCGGTGCGCCGACCGCTGAAAGTGGCCATCTTCAGCACTGGCGATGAGCTCAAACCGGTCGGTACCCCGCTCGCCCACGGCGATATCTATGACTCCAACCGCTACGGCGTGCGGGCCATGCTGGCGCGCATGGGCTGCGACTGCCTCGACCTTGGTATCATCCCGGACGATCCGGCCCAGCTGCGCGCCGCCTTTATCCGCGCCGATGAAGAGGCCGATGTGCTCATCACCACCGGCGGCGTTTCGGTGGGGGAAGCGGACTTCACCAAACAACTGCTGGACGAGCTCGGCGAGATTGGCTTCTGGAAGCTGGCCATCAAGCCGGGCAAGCCGTTTGCCTTTGGCCGTCTGCCCCGCGCCTGGTTCTTCGGCCTGCCGGGCAACCCCGTCTCAGCCATGGTTACCTTCGATCAGCTGGTGCAACCGGCGCTGGCCAAGCTGGCTGGTCAGCACTTCGAGCGCCCGCTCCAGCTACAGGCCATTGCGGCCGAGCCACTCAAAAAGAGCCCGGGCCGACTCGACTTCCAGCGCGGCATCATGAGTCAGGGACCGAACGGCCTCGAGGTGCGCAGCACCGGCTCGCAGGACTCCGCCGTGTTCAGCTCCCTGTCGCGAGCCAACTGCTACATCGTTCTTGAACGGGAACGGGGCCGCGTCGCCGCGGGCGAAACGGTGACCGTGGAGCCATTCGGGGGATTGCTGCTGTGAGCGAGATCCTGAGCGACGCCGAACTGCTGCGTTACAACCGCCAGATCATCCTCAAATCCTTCGATTTCGAGGGGCAGGAGGCGCTCAAGCAGGCCCGTGTGCTGGTGATCGGCGCCGGTGGCCTTGGCTGTGCTGCCGGCCAGTATCTGGCAGTGGCCGGGGTTGGCCAGCTCACCCTGGTCGATTTCGACAAGGTGGAGCTCTCCAACCTGCAGCGTCAGGTGCTGCACAACGATCAGCGCATTGGCCATCACAAGGTGGACTCAGCAGCCCGCTCGCTGCGCGCGCTCAACCCCTGGCTCAAGGTGGAGACCCACGCCGCCGTGGCCGATGAGGCGCTGCTCGATACCCTTTTACCGGAACATCAGCTGGTACTCGATTGCACCGACAATCTGGCCATTCGCAACCTGCTGAATCAAAAGGCACGCCAGCACCGGGTGCCGCTGGTCAGCGGCGCCGCCATCCGGCTCGAAGGACAAGTTTGCAGCTTCACCTGGCAGCAGGATGAACCCTGTTACGCCTGTCTCAGCGCCCTGTTTGGCGAGCAGGCCCTCACCTGCGTCGAGGCGGGGGTACTCGCCCCCGTGGTGGGTCTGGTGGGCAGCCTGCAGGCCCTGGAAGCCATCAAGCTCTTGGCAGGCATGGGCAAAAGCTACAGTGGCCGCCTGCTGATGATCGACGGCCTCAGCGGCACCTTCCGCGAGATGAAGCTGCCCAAGCGCCCCGACTGCCCGGTCTGTTCCCATCCTTGACGCAAACGGGATCAAAAAAAGCCGAACCCTGTGGTTCGGCTTTTTTGTATCCCGGCCCCACGTTCAGTGGGTGGAGAGGATCCGCTGCAGCAAGTGGTTAAAGCCCGAGGGATCTTCCGCTGGCCAAGCGTGGTGACCGTTGGGGGTGTGGATGGTGGCGTTGGGCAGGGCGGCAAACTGCTCCACCCGTTTGGCGAGCGGCAGGTAGTCGTGACTGGTGGAGATGATGGCCACCGGCTGCCAAATGCTGCCAAGTCGGGCGCGTACCGACCAGCCGGGGAGCGCCTCCAGCAGCGCCTTGTAGGTTTTCTTTTTATTGCGCACGAAACGCAGCCGGAAGGTGTGGCGCACCTGGGCGAGATCCGGGCCTGGGAAGAGCTCGCGTCCCAGCCACCAGGCGAGGGGGCGCATGCCAAACCAGCGCAGCCACTTGAGGCGCTGGGCGTAACGCTCCTGCTCTTTGGGGCTCTCCAGAAGAAACTCGCTAAAGCCGTTGACCAGCACCAGCCCCTGCACCTTGTGCGGCAATTGCAGCGCCAGCTCCAGCGCGACCATGGCCCCCAGCGACAATCCCACCACCCAAGCGGGCTCGGGCTGTGCATCGAGCCAGTTCACCACGTCGGCCGCCAGGGTCGCCACGTCGAACGGCCCCTCCTGCATGCTCTGGCCGTGGCCGCGCAGATCCAGCGCCACCACCCGGTAGTGTTCGGAAAACCGTTCGATCTGCGCCTGCCAGTCGAGGCTGGAGGAGCCCAGCCCGTGCAGCAGCAACAGCAAGGGGCCCTCCCCCGCGCTACGCAGGGCAAGACCGTTGAATTTCATCACCTGATTGCGGCGCATCAGTGTATTGCCTCTCGACTCATCACCTGAACCATCTCTTGTTGTTATGTTGCCCGTGGCCATCCTGCCACGTTATCAGCGCGCCGCCCAATCAGCCTTCGCTGACCAGACTCACCGCCTTGATATAAGCGTAGATCTGCTGCTCCGGCGCCAGCGCCAGGCGCATGGCGGAGCGGCTGGTGATCCGAGCCAGCAGTATCTGCTCACCCAGCGCCAACTGCAACAGGGTCTGGCCGGGGCGCACCTCGCGCACCGCTAGCAGACGGGTGACGAGACAGTTGGAGAGACTGGAGTGCTCGATGGGGGCGGTGGCAATCACCACATCGCGCCCCGCCACCTTGATCTGCAAAGGGCCACTCTCGTCCGGCACATGGGTCATGGTGACCCGCAGCAGCTGCTCGCCGAGCTGCAGGGTCGCCATCTGTTCGTCGTCATCGTAATGGGCCAAGGTCGCATCCAGCATCACCCCGGCATCGTCACGGCTGGCGAGCGAGAGATCGGTGCGGGCGAAGATCTCGCTCGGCCGGCCTTGCGCCTCCACCCTGCCACCTTCCAGCAGCACCAGCTGATCGCAGAGCAGGCTCACCTCCTCCATTGCGTGGCTGACGAAGATCATCGGGATACCGCTCTCCTGCTGCAACCCCTTGAGCACATGGGCTTGATGGATGCGGCTGCGCCGATCGAGCGCAGAAAAAGGCTCATCGAGCAGCAGCAGATCGGGTTCGGCCAGCAGCGCCCGTCCCAGCGCCACCCGCTGGCGTTGGCCACCAGAGAGGGCATGGGCAGGCTGCCCCAGCAGATCGGCAAAGCCGAGCCTCGCCGCCAGCGCTTCGGGCTGCCAGCGCCCTCGCCCCTTGCGGGCCGCCAGTTGCAGATTGCCGAGCACCGTCAGATGGGGGAAGAGGCGAGAGTCCTGAAACACCAGTCCGATCCGGCGCGCTTCGGGCAACAGCGCGGCGCACTCCCGCCCGCGCCACAACAAGCGATCCCCAGTTTGGCGATCGAGCCCGGCGATGATGCGCAGCAGGGTGCTCTTGCCGCAGCCGGAGGGGCCAAACAAACCGAGGATCCCCCCCAGCTCGAGGGCCAGTGCGCAGTCGAGGGTAAAGGGGCCAAACTCGCGCCGGGCATGAAGGTTCAGGGCATGGCGGTGCAGGGCATTGCCTGGCGGCATAGTGGCTGGCTGGTTCATCCAAACACTCTCCGCTGTCTGCGTTGCAGCACCCCGTAGACCAGCACCAGCATCACCAGCGAGAAGGCCATCAAACCGCCAGCCAAAATATGGGCGTTCTGATAATCCATCGCCTCCACATGATCAAACAAGGCGATGGAGAGCACCTGGGTTTCGCCGGGGATATTGCCGCCAATCATCAGCACCACGCCAAACTCTCCCAATGTATGGGCAAAGCCGAGGGCCGCCGCCATCACGAAGCTGGGCAGGGTCATCGGCAAAATGATGTGGAAGAAGCGCTCCAGCGGGCCGAGCCCCATGGTCGCAGCAGCTTCCAGCTCCTTGTTGCCCATGTTGACGAAGGCGGAGGTGAGCGGCTGCACCACAAACGGCAGCGAATAGAGGATGGAGGCAAACAGCAGGCCGAGAAAGCTGAAGGCGAGCGGGGCGCCAAAGGTGTCGCGCCACCAGGCGCCGAAACCATATTCGGGGGAAAAGGCGAGTAGCAGATAAAAACCCAGCACAGTGGGGGGCAGCACCAGCGGCAGCGCTACCAGCGCCTCCACCAGCGGCCGCAGTCGGTTCTGACTGCGCGACAGCCACCAGGCCAGCGGCGGCGCCAGCAACAGCAAAATCGCGGTGGTACAGGCCGCGAGCTTCAGGGTGAGCCAGACCGCCAGCAGATCCCCTTCACTCATTGCCGACCTCCCGGTTGATAAATGCCCCCAACGGCATGGTATCCATCCTCATTGCAAAGAGTGGCCGACCCGAAGGCCGACCACTCAGGGTATCGCATCCGGCCCATCCCCTTATTGGGGCAGGGCATAACCCGCAGCCTTGATCTGTGCCTGACCCGGCCCCTTGAGCCAGGCGACCAGCGCCTCGACCGCAGCACCTTTCTTCAATACCAGCCCCTGCTGCTCGATGGGGGGATAGAAGTCAGCCGGTACCGCCCAGGCTTCGCCGGTCTTGCCCGCTTCCACCAGATTGGCCCAGGCGACGAAGCCCAGTTCGGCATTGCCGGTGTCGACAAATTGCCAAGTCTGGCCGATGTTGGCGCCAGTCAGCAACCGGTACTGCTTGGGATCGATCTTGAGATGGGTGAGGGTCGCCATGGCGGCAGCACCATAGGGTGCAGTGCGGGCATTGGCGATGGCGAGGTTGCCTTTCCAGCTGCGCAGAGTCGCCTCGTCAGGGGTTGGGCCCCCTTTCTTCCACAGCCCCAGCTGGCCGATGGCGTAGGTGAAGCGATCGCTCCCCTTGCCCTCTTTTTCCAGCTTCTCGGGGGTCGCCACATCGGCGGAGAGGAAGAGATCAAACGGTGCGCCGTGACTGATCTGGGTGTAGAGCACTCCGGTGGCGGCAGACGAGATGGCCAGGGTATGGCCGGTCTTGGCGGTAAACTCCTTGCCGATACGCTCGATAGTGCCCTTGAAGTTGGCGGCCACGGCCACCTTCACTTCATCGGCCTGCACGGCACCGGTATGCAAGGTAGCGGCGCAGACCCCTGCGATGACAACAGATAACAGCGGTTTCATTCCCTTTCTCCTGATGGGGCCCGCACATCCGCGCCCCTAAGCGGGGCCGTGGTTCCCGTTGAACCTGCGCCCCTCGTGATGAACAGGTCAGGCTTGCCAGCGGGCGGCGGCGGTATTGTCGCTCTCCTTGGCCTCGACCCAGCGTTGCACACCCTCGGCGGTCAGCTCTTTTTTCCAGAACGGCGCCCGGGTTTTCAAGAAATCCATGATGAAGTGACAGGCATCAAAGGCGGCGTCGCGGTGGGCACTGCTCACCGCCACCAGCACGATCTGATCGCCAAGCCACAGCTCGCCGATGCGGTGGATCAGGGTGCACTCCTGCAGCGGCCAGCGGCGACGGGCCTCCTGCACGATATCGGCCAGCGCCTTCTCGGTCATGCCGGGGTAGTGCTCGAGGGCCAGCCCCTTCACCTCCTCCCCCTGATTGAAGTCGCGCACCTTGCCAACGAAGGTGACGATGGCGCCACTATCGGGGCGGGTGGCGAGGCGGGCATATTCGTCCGCCAGCGAGAAATCGGCCCGCTGCACCAGAATGCGATCTGTGATGGCTACGTCGCTCATTTTTAACCTCCGGTCACTGGCGGGAAAAAAGCAACCTCATCGCCATCATGGATGGGGGTATCGAGGGGCACCAGGGTCTGGTTGACCGCCACCAGCAGTTTGCCTGCTTCCAGCGCCAGCGCCCACTTGTCACCGCGCTCACTCAAGCCACTGCGCAGCGCCTCGGCGGTGGTGTAGTCGCACGGCAAGCTCAGCTCATCACAAGCCACCAGCTCTCTTACTTGCGCAAAAAACAATACCTTGATCATGCTTGCTCCCCGCTCGTTGACCCCAACTGAAAATGGCCGGACTTGCCGCCCTTTTTCTCTACCAGTCGCACCTGCTCGATCACCATGTCCTTTTGCACCGCCTTGCACATGTCATAGATGGTCAGCGCTGCAACCGATGCCGCCGTCAGCGCCTCCATCTCCACCCCGGTCTTGCCGGAGAGCTTGCAGAGGGTGCGGATATGCACCTTGTGCTGCTCGGGCAGCGGCACTATCTCCACCTCGACCTTGGTCAAGGCCAGCGGATGACAGAGGGGGATAAGATCGGAGGTCTTCTTGGCCGCCATGATGCCAGCGATACGGGCGGTGGCGAACACGTCCCCCTTGTGATGCTGGCCGCTCAGGATCAGCGCCAGCGTCTCGGGGGCCATGGCGACAAACGCCTCGGCACGGGCTTCGCGCTCGGTCACCAGCTTGTCGGTCACATCCACCATATGGGCTTCGCCGCTCTGGTTCAGATGCGTCAGGTTGGGCTGGGTCTGCTTGGGATCGGTCTGATTCATCGTTTGCTCTCAGAGGTGGGAGACAAAGTTGCATGGCTTGGTGCGGGCGTCGAGCTGATCGCGGATCAGTTGCTCCCAACCCAGCTGGCAGGCGCCGGTGGAGCCCGGCAGGCAGCAGATCAGGGTGCGATTGGCGAGTCCCGCCAGCGCACGGCTCTGCATGGCGGAGCCTTTAATTTCGGCAAAAGAGAGCTGACGGAACATCTCGCCAAAACCCTGCACGGTGCGCTCGAACAGCACACCGACCGCTTCCGGCACCCGATTCTGCTCGTTGAAGCCGGTGCCGCCGTTAATCAGCACCACCTGCACCCCCTCATCGGCGATCCACTCGCTCACCCGCGCGCGGATACGAAACAGGTTGTCCGGGCAGAGCGCCCGATCGGCCAGCTGATGGCCCACGTCGGTGAGGGCCGAGACCAGATAGTCACCCGAGCTGTCATCGGCAGTGGTGCGGCTGTCGGAGACCGTCAGCACGGCGATCTTGAGGGGAATAAATGCGTTGTTTTTCTGTCCCATCGGGCAGCTCCTTGTGGCTATGGGCCGTCAACGAGGCAGGAAGAGAAGGGGTATGAGAGGCCAGCTGTCAGGGCGCAAAAACTGACGCAGACAGGAGTGACCAACTTGCTCAAGCGTGTGACGGCGGGCTGATTCTATCAAAGGTTTCACGAGATATGGGATTTAAAAGACACACAAATCTGATGCTTGTCCCAGATATGAACAAAACGCAGGCCGGGGAAACCCGGCCTGTCGTCGCAGGATCAGAAACCTTTCACCCCGGTCATGTCGGGCAGCTGGTGAGCAATCCCCTTGTGACAGTCGATGCAGGTGCCCTGCCCCTCCTTGCCGAGGTTGGCCGAGTGCATCTTGGCTGCACGCTGCCCCTGCAGGGAGAAGTCCATGTATTCGAAGTTGTGGCAGTTACGGCACTCGCGTGAATCGGTCTCTTTCATCCGCTGCCACTCCCGCTCCGCCATCTCGCGCCGGTGCGACTCGAACTTCTCGCGGGTGTCCACCTTGCCGGTGATCATGCCCCACAGCTCCTTGGAAGCCTGCACCTTGCGGATGATCTTGTAGGTCCACTCGTGCGGTACATGGCAATCCGGGCAGCTGGCCCGCACGCCGGAGCGGTTGGCATAGTGGATGGTGTCGCGGTACTCCTCGAACACGTTGTCCTTCATCTCGTGACAGCTGGTGCAGAAGGCCTCGGTGTTGGACGCTTCCATGGCGGTGTTGAAGCCGCCCCAGAAAATCACGCCGCCGAAGAACCCCATCAGCAGCAGCACCCAGAGGGCCGCCTTCGATGGAGACTTGAAGGTGGTCCACAGACGCTGGATAAAGCCGGGTAATTTCATCGATAGGCTCCTCAGTTCAGCGCTTCAACCGGTTTAAAGGTATTTTCCACCAGCGGCTTGGCATCCGCTTGCGGCACATGGCACTGCAGGCAGAAGTAGCGACGCGGCGACACTTCCCCCAGCGTCATGCCGTCGCGGGTCTCGAAGTGAGTCGGGCTGATCTTGGGGGCCTTCATGGCGCTGGCATTCTTGAAGCTGTGGCAGGCCAGGCACTTGTTGACCTTGGTATCCACCTCGTAGTTGCGAATGTCGTGGGGGATCAGCGGCGGCTGATGCATGTACTGGCGATCATAGGGCGCGCCATCCTTGCGGAAATTTTTCAGCGGCGCAGCGGTGTCTTCGGTCACCAGATCGGTGGCGCCACGCTCGGACTTGAGGCCACCGGTACTGTTGGTGATCTCGGGTGCCGCTGCCATCAAGGATCCCGCCATCAGGCAGGCCAGCATTGCTCCAATCAGCTTTTTCATTATTTGTTCTCCGACGTTTTTTCTGCCTTGACGGCAAAACCTACAGTGATTTCAAAAACTTGTTCCGCGCAGACATCGATGCAGCGGCCACAGTTGGTACACTCCTGAGCCGCAATCAAGGGCCCGTGACCGCGCTTGGCACCGTGAACAGGCCCGCGCAGAATGGGACGCTCCGGGCAGACCGCATAACAATCCATGCAGTTGTTGCACCGCTCGCGCCCCTTGGCAGAAATCTTGATAAACCCGACCCGGTTGACCAGGGCATAGAAGGCCCCCACCGGACAGATATGACCACACCAGCCCCGCTCAACCACGAACAGATCGAACAGGAACAGCGCCACCAGCAGGGTCCAGCCCGCCCCCATGCCAAACAGCAGACCGCGCATGGCGAGCGACACCGGATTGACCAGCTCCCACACCATCACCCCGACCACCGCAGGCACCACCAGCACCATGGCCAGCAGCCAATAGCGGGTCGCACGGCTGAACTGGCCATTGCCCTTGAGACCAAGTCGCCCCCTGAGCCAGGCTGCAGCATCCGTGATGAGGTTGACCGGACAGACCCAGGAGCAGAACACTCGCCCCCCGACCAGCCAGTAACCGATCAGCACGATGGCAGCCCCCAGCCAGAGGGTGCTGATGGGCCAGTGGCCCGCCGCCAGCGACTGCAACAGCGTGAGGGGATCGGTCAGCGGCACCGTCTCCAGCAACAGCGAGCTGGAGAGGTTGCCCTTGAGGATCCAGATGCCCGCCAGCGGCCCCAGCAAGAACAGCCCGAGCACGCTGAGCTGACTCAGCCGACGTAGCAACAGGAAACGGTGGGAACGCCACCACCCCAGCTTGATGCGAGCCTCTTCCCCCGGATAACGACTCATAACCCCTCCGGTTTGCGGGTCGGCAGGGTGAGCCTGTCGCCGATGAGCGACTTGTTCCCCGCCTTGGCCTTCTCTTCCCAACCAAGCCGGTAGTGATGACCCAGCTCACCTTTGGCGAGCTGACGTGGCACCACCTTGATGGCCGCTTCCTCCAACACGCAGGCGTGCTCGCACTTGCCGCAACCGGTACAGACATCGCTGTGTACCGTGGGCAGGAACATGGCATGCTTGCCGGTGCGCTGGTTGTGCTGCAACTCCAGGGTGATCGCCTTGTCAATCAGCGGGCAGACCCGATAACAGACATCACAGCGCAGACCCAGATAGTTGAGGCAGGTCTCGTGATCGATGAGCACTGCCACTCCCATGCGGGCCTGATCGATGTCGGTCATCTGCTGATCCAGTGCCCCGCTCGGGCAGGCCACCACGCAAGGGATGTCATCACACATCTCGCACGGCACGGCACGCGCCTTGAAATAAGGGGTGCCGGTGGTCACAGGGTCAAACAGCCGGGCGAGCTTGAGGGTGTCGTAGGGGCAGGCCTCGACGCAGAGCCCGCAGCGCACGCAGGCGCCGAGGAACTCCACTTCGTCGAGAGCGGCTGGCGGGCGCAGCGCCTGGGCAGGCACGGCGTGTGCCTGCTGGCGGGCCACGCCACCGAGCCCTACGCCAAGCAGGCCCACACCGCAGGCCCCTTTTGCCAGAGAGGCCATGTCGACCAGAAACTGGCGACGACTACGACTCATCTCGTACTCCCCCGCCTTAAGCCTTCATCACCTTGACGGCGCACTTCTTGTAATCGGTCTCTTTCGAGAGCGGATCGGTGGCGTCCAGGGTCAGCTTGTTGACCAGCTGGCTGGCGTCAAAGAAGGGCATGAAGACCAGACCTTTGGGCGGCTTATTACGGCCACGGGTCTCGACCCGGGTCTTCACCTCACCACGGCGGGAGGAGACGATCACCTCTTCACCGCGACGCACGCCTCGGGCCTTGGCATCGTCCGGGTGCATAAACAGCACCGCATCCGGGAAGGCGCGATAGAGCTCGGGCACCCGACGGGTCATGGTGCCGGTGTGCCAGTGTTCCAGCACGCGACCGGTGGAGAGCCACAGATCGTACTCCTGATCCGGCGACTCGGCGGCGGGCTCGAACGGCAGCGCGAAGATGACCGCCTTGCCATCGGGCTTGCCATAAAAACGCACCCCCTCGCCCGCTTTCACGTAAGGGTCGAACCCTTCGCGATAGCGCCACAGGGTCTCTTTGCCATCCACTACCGGCCAGCGCAGACCGCGTGCTTCGTGGTACTGATCGAACGGCGCCAGATCGTGGCCGTGACCACGACCGAAGGTGGCGTACTCCTCGAACAGCCCCTTCTGGACGTAGAACCCGAAGTGTTCAGCTTCGTCGTTCAGCAGCCCCTTGCTCTGCTCTTTCGGGAACTGGTTGACCTGACCGTTGGCATAGAGCACATCAAACAGGGTTTTGCCCTTCACTTCCGGCATCTTGGCAATCAGTTCAGCCGGCCACACCTCCTCAACCTTGAAGCGCTTGGAGAACTCCATCAGCTGCCACAAGTCGGACTTGGCTCCTTCCGGCGCTTTCACCTGCTGGTGCCAGAACTGGGTGCGGCGCTCGGCATTGCCGTAGGCCCCCTCCTTCTCCACCCACATGGCGGTGGGCAGGATGAGGTCAGCCGCCTGGGCAGTGACGGTCGGGTACGGATCGGAGACCACGATGAAGTTGCGCGGATCGCGATAGCCAGGCAGGCGATCAGTATTCATGTTTGGGCCGGCCTGCATGTTGTTGTTGCACATCACCCAGTAGGCGTTGAGCTTGCCATCCTTGAGCATGCGGTCTTGCAGCACGGCGTGGAAACCCACCTTGTCGGGAATGGTCCCCTCCGGCAGTTTCCAGATCTTCTCGGCAATGGCGCGGTGCTTGGGCTCGGTCACCACCATGTCGGCAGGCAGACGGTGAGCAAATGTACCCACTTCACGCGCGGTGCCACAGGCAGAGGGCTGACCGGTCAGTGAGAAAGGACCATTACCCGGCTCGGAGATCTTGCCGGTCAGCAGGTGGATGTTGTAGCAGAGGTTGTTGGCCCAGACGCCACGGGTATGCTGGTTGAAGCCCATGGTCCAGTAAGAGACCACCTTCTTGCTCGGATCGGCATAGAGCTTGGCCAGCTTTTCCAGCTTCTCTTTGGAGACGCCGGAGAGCTTGGAGACCGACTCCACATCGTAATCCGCCACGAACTTGGCAAACTCCTCGAAGGTCATCGGAGTGGCATCGCCACTGTCCGGGTTCTTCGCTTTTTGCTGCAACGGATCAGTCGGGCGCAGGCCGTAACCGATGTCGGTGACCCCCTTCTTGAACACGGTGTGCTTGTTGACGAAGTCCCAGTTCACCTTGTCGTTCTGGATGATGTAGTTGGCGACATAGTTGAGGATCGCCAGATCGGTCTGCGGGGTGAACACCATGCCGTTGTCCGCCAGCTCGAAGCTGCGGTGCTCGAAGGTGGAGAGCACGTGCACCTGCACATCGGGATTGGAGAGACGGCGATCGGACATCCGCGACCAGAGGATGGGGTGCATCTCGGCCATGTTGGAGCCCCACAGCACGAAGGCATCAGCCTGCTCGATATCGTCGTAGCAGCCCATCGGCTCATCCATGCCGAAGGTACGCATGAAGCCGACGACCGCCGAGGCCATGCAGTGCCGGGCATTGGGGTCGATGTTGTTGGTACGGAAGCCGGCCTTCATCAGCTTGGCGGCGGCATAGCCTTCCCAGACGGTCCACTGGCCGGAGCCGAACATGCCGACAGCAGTTGGTCCCTTCTCTTTCAGGGTCGCCTTGAACTTCTCGGCCATGATGTCGAACGCCTGATCCCAGCTGATGGGGGCGAAGTCGCCATCCTTGTCAAACTGGCCGTTCTTCATCCGCAGCATCGGCTGGGTCAGGCGATCCTGGCCGTACATGATCTTGGAGAGGAAGTAGCCCTTGATGCAGTTGAGGCCACGGTTGACCGGCGCATCGGGGTCGCCCTGAGTCGCCACGACCCGACCATCCTGAGACCCCACCAGCACGGAGCAGCCGGTACCGCAGAAGCGGCAGGGAGCCTTATCCCAATGGATGGCCGTCTTGTCGGTACTGGTGATGAGATTGGCTGCCAGCGTGGGGGCACTGACACCGGCCACGGCTGCGGCAGCTGCCACCGCGTTGGCCTTCATAAAGTCGCGTCGACTCAGCTTCATGGCATATCCTCGCATTGCTTATCGCGTAATAGTTGTCGAATCTGTCGAACGGGAGCCAGCCATCAGCGGTAGAGGGCACGCCCGGCATCCCATCACTCTTTTTCAGTGACCGCCCAGTTCATCGAACTGGTGGTAAATCAGGGCGGCAGAGAGCACGCCCGGCATCGCCTGTATCGCATCAATGGCCGCCATGATCGGCCGCTGGCTCGGACCTTCCAGGGTCACGACCAGCTTACCCTCGTCACTGACGGCGTGGATCTCGGCCCCTTCAAGGGCACCAATCTGCTCGGCGAGCTGATGGCGCAAGGGGGGCTGGGTCAGCACCACCAGACTCGATACATGGAACTCCTGATCCATAGTGGCTTCTGTGTCACACGGTTTCTGACTCATTCTGACTCCTGCTTGAGGGTGGGCTGGCTCGCACCACCGGATGATGCGACTCGCCCGTCGACCTTGATGCTGCCAACCGGACAATCCTGCACGCAGGCGCCGCAGCCGTTACAGCGATCCGGCTCCACCGTCGGGGTGGGCACGCGCCCCAGCACCGGAATAAAACGAATGGCATTGGGCTCGCAGCTGTCCTGACAACGCTGGCAGAACACCTGACCATTGGCCAGACAGTTGGCCTCGATATGGGCCTTGTAGTGCCAGGGGGACTCGCTGGTCGGGCGAAACAGCGGCGCCTTGCAGACCGTGACGCACTCGGTGCAGAAGGTGCACTCGCCACGCTGGAAATCGACCACCGGAAAACCGCCCTCGCCACTCACCAGGATCTGCTCAGGGCAGGCGGCCAGACAGTCCCCGCAGCGGGTGCAGTCGGCGACAAATGCCGACCAGTTGACTGACCAGGGCAACTGCACCGGCGGTTCGGTGGTTCTCAGCCGCCCCCGGAACAGGCCGCGGCGTGCAAGATCGATCTCATCCGGCATGTTGACTCCTGTTCTGGTGAAGAAGGGAACGGTGCGAGTCCATGATTGGCATTCTTGATACCAATTATAAGAGTGGGTGTATATTGCGGCCCTGACAAGGTCAGGGATATACCACCAGGGAGATAAACAGGGGGGATTCTTGCGCCAGATCAAAGCCTTGCAACGCAATAAAAATGGAGGTATCGGTTAAAATACCTCCATGTGAGGATTGCTATTTAATCGTTGGCGATTTTTTGCGGTTATCCGCCGATCGATGCGAGATGAGGGGTGATGCCGGCATTGCCCTCATGGAGACGATGGGTGGCACTCTTGCCCGCCAGCGCGGCGCGAATGCGCTGTTGCAGCTCATCGGACTGCGCATCTGCGCCGAGCAGATCCCGCAGCTCGATGCCGTTGTCGCCAAACAGGCACAGATGCAGCTTCCCCAGCGAGGAGACCCGCAGCCGGTTGCAACCGGCACAGAAATCCTTGCTGTAGGGCATGATGAGACCCACGCCACCCAGCGAATCGGGGTGCATAAAGACCTGCGCCGGGCCGTCATCCTTGCCCCGCAACTGCTGCACCCAGCCGCTCTCCAGCAAACGCTGTTTGATCTGTTCGCCGCTGACATGGTGGTCACGAAACAAGTTATCCATCTCACCGGTCTGCATCAGCTCGATAAAGCGCAGCTCGATGGGCTTGTGCCTGATCCAGCCCAGAAAGGCATCGAGCTGGTAGTCGTTGAGCCCCTTGAGCAGCACCGCATTGATCTTCACCGATTTGAAACCGGCGGCCAGTGCCGCTTCGATCCCCTCCATCACCTCGGCCAGCTTGTTCTCACCGGTGATCTGATGAAACTGACGCGGGTCGAGACTGTCGACACTGACATTCAGCGCATTGAGTCCGGCATCAAACCACTCCCGGGCCCGCTCCTTGAGGCGATAGCCGTTAGTGGTCATGGCGACCTTCTCGATACCCGGGGTGGTGGCAATCACCTTGACGATCTCGGTGAAATCGCGGCGCAGGGAGGGCTCGCCCCCCGTGATGCGCACCTTGCGGGTGCCCATGGCGGCAAAACCGCTGACCACACGGCGGATCTCGTCAATCGAGAGAAAGGGTTGACGCCCCGCTTTGTGACCTTCGGGGGGGCGATAACCGTCTGGCAGGCAATAGGTGCAACGGAAATTGCACACATCGGTCACTGACAGACGCAAATAGTAAAAACGACGGGAAAAACCATCTTCAAGTGGCAACATAAACACCTTTCCAAATACGGGAGGCCAGGGCATTTCTTTCCTGACCCTTACAGCTCGACGATTGTGTTCAACTGTCGGCTGACGGCTGGTTTCCCCCTATCGCTAGGACGTAGGCAAAACCGCTCGGAGTTCATCTAGTTTTTCGATGCTAACACAAGTTGGAGTACACTCCCACGCATCTTGCGGGGTCCTTATCACTATCCAGAGGTGCGCATCAGTATGGGAAAACGGCTCAGGGTCCATTCGGTCAGCAGCGCCATTGGCCGCGCCATGGTGTTGATCCTCTTTATGGCCAGCCTGATCGCGCTGGTCGCCATGGTCACCCTCTTCTACTCGGTACCCGATGCCAAGGCGATCAACCTCTCCGGTTCGCTGCGGATGCAGGCCTACCGGATGGCCTACGAAATCGAGCGGGGCGACAGCGTGCTGGGGCGCCTCTCCCAGTTTGAAGAGACCCTGCACGCCGAAGAGCTGCAGGAGACCCAGCGCTGGATCACGCCCGCCTCCCTGCGTCGCACCTATGGCGAGGTGCTTGGCCAGTGGCAGGTGATGCGTCAGCACATCGAGGATCGCACTCCCAGACGGTACACCGATAACACCGAGCAGTTTGTGGCAGCCATCGACAATTTCGTCAATCAGATGCAGTACCACGTGGAATTCAAGGTGCGGATGCTGGCGCTGGCGGAGGGGCTCGGCCTGCTGGCCATCATCACCATCGCCTGGTTCACGGTGCGCTTCACCCGCCAGCAGGTGGTCGCCCCCCTCAACCAGCTGGTCTATTGTGCCCGCCAGATCCAGCGGCAAGATTTCGATCTCCAGCTGCCCGCCCACGGCGAAAATGAGCTGGGGGAGCTGTCGCGCGCCTTCGTCACCATGGCCGACGAGCTGGGCAAGCTCTATCGGGAGCTGGAGAACAAGGTGGAGGAGAAAACCGCCAAACTGCAGCAGGCCAACGACACCCTCTCGTTTCTCTACTCGACCGCCCAAAAGCTGCACGCCGCCCCGCTCAGCACCCGCACGCTGATCAAGCTGCTGGATCGGGCGGCTGCCCACCAGCATATCGACCACATCCGGCTGACCCGCTTCGAGCACAATGCCATGCCGGTCTATATCTCTGGGCGCACCGGCTGGCCCGGCGATCTCGATGCGGTCGCCAGCTTCTATCTGCAGATGGATGAGCAGGAGTTCGGCCGCCTCGACATCATCAGCCAGCACCCCATCGACGAGCGGTTGATCAAAAACTTCACCATGCTGCTGGCCCAGGTGCTGCACAAAGACCAGACCCTGCTGCAACAACAGCGGCTGCTGCTGATGGAGGAGCGGGCGGTGATCGCCCGGGAACTGCACGACTCGCTGGCGCAGGCCCTCTCCTACCTCAAGATCCAGTCCACCCTGCTCAAGCGCTCCTACGCCAAGGGGCAACAGGAGAAAGCGCAGGAGGCGATGCAGCAGATCGACGAAGGGCTCAGCAATGCCTATACCCAGCTGCGCGAGCTGCTCGGCACCTTCCGTCTCACCATTGGCGATGCCAATCTGGGGGAAGCAATCCGGGTGATGCTCGATCAGCTGCAACCCCAGACCAAGGCCGAAATCCGGTTCCATTACGGACTGGCCGACAACGACCTGGAGGCGGGCCAGCATATCCACATTCTGCAACTGATCCGTGAGGCAGTGCTCAACGCCATCAAACATGCCAACGCGCAAGTGATTGATGTTAGCTGTGAGACCCTCGCCAGTGGTAACATCGAGGTTCAGATTTCAGATGACGGGGTCGGGATCGGACTCGCCAGCTCGGCGATCAACCATTACGGTTTGAGCATCATGAACGAGCGCGCCAGCAAACTGCATGGTCTGCTGACCATCAACGAGCAGCAACCACAAGGCACCCGCGTGCATCTGACCTTTCCCACCAGCCTAACGAGAGACGCCTGATGGACGAGATGAAATACACTGTTCTGGTCGTAGATGACCATCCCCTCATGCGCAAAGGGATTGTGCAGTTGCTGGCTCTGGAAGAGAACATGGAGGTGACAGGTGAAGCCTCCAACGGCACCGATGCCGTGGCACTGGCCAAAGAGGCCGAGCCGGATCTGATCCTGCTCGACCTCAATATGAAAGGGCTCTCCGGCCTCGATACCCTCAAGGCACTGCGGGCCGAAGAGATCACCTCCCGGGTGGTGATCCTCACCGTCTCCGATGCGCGCCAGGATGTGGTGGCCCTGCTCAAGGCCGGTGCCGATGGCTACCTGCTCAAGGATACCGAGCCTGATCTGCTGCTGGCCCAGCTGGCCGACGTGATGACGGGTAAACAGATCCTGAGCGAACCGCTGCGCCCCTATCTCGAAAACATCTACGAGCTGGATCACCTGCAGCAGAAGCTGGAGAGCTTAACGCGTCGCGAAATGCAAATCCTGCGCGAAATTGCAAAAGGCCTCTCCAACAAACAGGTCGCCTCGGTACTCCATATCTCCGAGGGAACGGTCAAGGTTCACGTGAAGAGCCTGCTGAAGAAACTCGAGGCGCAAAGCCGCGTGGAAGCGGCTGTCATGTATCTGGAGCAGCGCAACTAAGCGCCCTCTTCCTGCCGAAAAGCCACCTTCCGGTGGCTTTTTTCATTCTCTGGCACAGTCGCTGCATTGTCCTATTCAGCAACTACTCAATGGAGGATGGAACATGAAACTACAACCTTTGGCACTGTTCCCCTTGCCTTCCCACATACTGCCGGGCGGCAAGCTTCCTCTGCGTCTGTTCGAGCCACGCCACCTGCAGATGCTCAAGGAGTCGTTCATCAACGATCAGGGCTTTGGCATCGTGATGGAAGAGTCCACCACCTCGGGACAATCCGGCCGCATTCTACCGGTGGGTACCCGGGTCAAGGTGACCGACTTCTACACCCTTAATGATGGCCTGCTGGGGGTGACTGTGCTGGGACTGGAGCGTTTCTGCATCCACGAGATGGAAACAGATGAGATGGGCCTGCGCCGAGCCAAGGTGGAGATGCTGCCGAACTGGCCGAGCACTCACTCAGATTTCAACGACAAACTGCTGGTTAATCGTCTGCGAGAAGTGTTCGAGCAGTATCCGGAGCTTGATGAGCTCTATCCGGATAAGCGCTTTGAAGATGCAGCCTGGCTCTGCCAACGCTGGCTCGAGATATTGCCGATGCCGATTTATGAAAAGCAGATGCTGATTGCCAAACAAAACAGCGAAGCGGCCCGTAAATTCCTGCATCGCCTGATTTCACAATGACAGACACAGCGTTGCAAATTGCAATTATTCCAATAATGAAAATATGAAATTCGCATTTTGCAATTAACAAAAAGAACAACAAAGCATTACAAACGAGAGCCGATGCGCTAAACGGCCAAAATTGAACACGAAAGAGTCCAAAAAAAGTTGGCACAGATTTTTCATATAGATTGATACAACCCGATTTATCCCGTGCTCTCTTCAGTATTTGCTGAAGAACTGGTCAACCCACAAAGTTGACCATTTTTTTTATCCGCGCGTCGGCAACCGCTGACCAAAGTGACGCTGCAAACACTCTCTCAACCGTGACAAGGTGATAGGCTTGGCGAGAAAGTCATCCATCCCCTGCGCCAGACAGCACGCCTTGTCCTCCGCCATCGCATTGGCCGTCAGGGCGACGATAGGCATGGTGCATCCCAGCTCCCGCAACCGTCGGGTCGCTTCCAGCCCGTCCATCAGGGGCATCCGCATATCCATCAGGATCAGATCCGGCAGCTGCTCATCCACCTGCGCCAGCGCCTCCAGACCATTGGCGGCCAGCCGCACCTTGCCTACCAGCTTTTGCAGCATCAGCGACACCACCAGCTGGTTGACCGGACTATCCTCCACCACCAGCACATCCAGCGGCAGCAACGCAGCAACGCTCTCTTCCCGCTGTGGTTGACAATGGCAAGGCAGCGCCATATCCGATAGCTCGAACCAGAAGCAGCTTCCCTTGCCCGGCTCGCTCTTCAGGTGGATCTCCCCCCCCATCAGGGCGACCAGACGCTTGCTGATGGCAAGGCCAAGGCCGGTTCCGGAAAAACGCCGGGTGGCCGAGTTATCAACCTGGGAGAAGGGTTCAAACAGCCGCGCCTGATCCGCGTCGGCGATCCCGATCCCGGTGTCGGAGACCGAGATCCGCAACTTCTCATCCTGCCAGCCAAGGTGCAGTGTGACCTGCCCCTGCTCGGTAAATTTGAGGGCGTTGTCCAGCAGATTGCCCATCACCTGCGACAGACGCATCGGGTCCCCCTGCAACTCCAGAGGGACGGAGTCATCGACCCGATAAACCAGCGCAATCCCCTTGGCGGTGGCACGGGCCTGCAGCGGCTCGACCAGGGATTGGCAAAGCTGGACTGGCTGCAAGGTCTCGCAGTGAAACACCAGGGTTTGCGACTCGATTTTCGAAAAATCGAGCACGTCATCGATGATGGTTTGCAGCAATCTGGCCGAGTGGGTGGCGTGGCGCAGCAGGCTCTGTTGCTCCGGCGCCAGCTCGGCATGCTGCACCAGATCGAGCATCCCCAGCACCGCATTCATGGGCGAGCGGATCTCGTGGGTCATCATGGCCAGAAACTGGGACTTGGCACGGTTGGCCGCTTCGGCCTCATCCCGTGCCCGCGCCAGCTCCTCTTCACGGCGAATTTGGGAACTTATATCACGGGCAGTGCCGCGATAGCCGGTAAAGAGACCCTCATGGTCGAAACAGGGCTCGGCGCTCACCTCCATCCAGCAGGGGCCATCAAGCAGCGCCACCTGCATCCGCACCCCTCGCACCGGCTGGCGCTGTTCCAGCAACCGCAGGTATTGCTGCGCCTCGCAGCTCTGCTTGTTGCAGACATAGTCATAGAGGGTCGGCCGGATCGCCTGTGGGGTCAGCTCATCCAGATAACCCGGTTCGGAGGCATAACTGAGGCGATGCTCGGCATCGGTCTCCCAGAACCAGTCAGAAGCCATGGCGGCGAAGCTGCGAAAACGGCGTTCGCTGGCCTGCAGCGCCTCGGTCTTCACCGCCACCTGCTCCTGTAGGCGGGCCCGATAGGTGATGTTGACCAGCGCCTGGGCGATGAGCGGACGACAACGCTCCATGGCGGCCTTGCTGGTGAGATCGAAGGTGCCCGCCCGGGCATGGCGGCAGATGAGGGTGGCGGTAAAACCGGGGGCCTGCAGCCCGGTCAGCATCACGCTGGCCCAGCCCGGCTCGCTCGCCAGCGGCGCCAGCTCGGGCAGTTGGGAGGGATCGTAAATCACCAGGGTTTCACCGGCGATGGCGCGGGCAAAGGCCGGGGTCATCTGCCAGCTGCGGGCAGCGCGTATCGGCTCGGTACTGAGGTGGGTACTCCCCCGCTCCCCTTCCCAGGCCACCACATCCGCGTGATCAAAGCCGATAAAGGGTTTGAGCACCTGGATAAGGCTCTCCAGTACCTGCTCCAGCGTCTTGGCATCGGCGAGGGTGGCCACCCCGCCCAGCAGGGTCTGGGACTCGTGACGATATCTGGCCTCGCGCTCGCGGCAACGCATAAGATCGACCAGGGTGGTCTGCAATTTGTCGCCGAGGGCTTCCAGTTCACTGCTGCCAATCATCTTGTTGCCTGCTCTGTTATGTTCTGCCGACTCAGCGGGTCAGAAAAATCACGCTCGATACCATCAGGTTACCGTGAGCCAGCTCGCCATTGGGCAGCCGCCCCTGCTCGCCGAAGGTAAAGGGGGTGATAAACGGGATCTTGCCGAGACGAGCCTGGCTCTGCTCGACAAATTGGCACAACATATCACCTAGCGCCAAACGGCAACCAGCACAAAAAATGATGAGGGCGCCGATCGGCTGCCATTCCACATCGACTCCATAGCCTGGCTCAATGCGCATGGCATTGAGGCTTCGCTGCAGCAATCCCTCCTGACTACTGTACATCAGCAGCAGGCGCTCCCCCTGCACCACATCGGTAAAGAGCCGCAGCCCGCCCTGTTCGGTCACCGCCTCGGGATGGGAGAGCTTGTAGTAGGGAATGCCATCCAGCGATCCCACTTGACGGGCCAGCGGGGTGAGCGTGGTCTCCCGCAAAATCGCCCCCACCGGCCAGGGCTGATCGCGTCCGCACCAGCGGGCATAAACCTCGGCGGCGGGCAGGTGATCGATAGTGAGCACCTCCCGCCCGTCGCAGGCGGTGATCTCGCCGCTGAATTCGGCAGGGACATAACCGGAGTGAAACTGAAAGGCCAGCTGGCAATCGGGATAGAGTACCGCCAGCGCGATGCCATCCTGACTCACCGCCTCATCCCAGCAGAGTTGCCACTCGCCGCTGACGCTGTTGTCTGCTGCGGATCCACCAACCACTGGCACCGAGGCACCGAGCTCGGCCTCGATACCGGCCAGCAGCCCCTCCTCCTTGCCGGGACTGGCGTGAAACAGGATCAGCTGGGGCAACTCGCCCGGTCGACCACAATCGCTCATGGCGCTACGCAGCAACTGCCTCACATCCACCCCGTCACCGCTGGCACCGGCCACCCCGAAGGCACCTTTCTCGTCATAAAAAGCTGCCACTGCCACTCCGAACCCCTCTATGGCGTGGTGCCCCATCTCGGTCATCACCCCGCCACAGGAGCTGCACCCCAGCAGACGGGTGGTCGGGAACTGGCGTTTGAGCGCGTCGCGCAGTATCTCCCCGTCATGAGCTTGGGTAAAATAGAGCAGCAGCAGGGAAGGCGCCTGAAAGGCATGGTGGCGCAGCTGCGTGCAGATCTCTTGGGCCGCTAGCGATGAATTCCGGGCGAGGGAGTGAACGGTCAGAAATTTCAACACCATCTCCTTGTTTTATCGGATAGCCGTCGCAAGCAAAAATCATACCCTTATCAAACAATTATCTCGCTTCACTTGCTAACATAGCGGTCAACTGAGACCAATGACAGGATGCCCACATGTGGCAAAAAAACATCAATGACTTCGATCGGGTCGTTGCCATCGGTGGTGGCCACGGCATGGGTCGCGTACTCTCGTCCCTCTCGTTCCTCGGTCAACGACTCACCGGCATCGTCACCACCACCGATGATGGTGGCTCGACCGGACGGCTGCGCAAGAGTCAGGAGTGCATCGCCTGGGGCGATCTGCGCAACTGCCTGAACCAGCTGGTGACCGATCCCAGTATCGGCAGCCTGTTGTTCGAGTACCGCTTCGCCGGCAAAGGCGAGCTGGCGGGCCACAACCTTGGCAACCTGATGCTGCTGGCGCTCGATAATCTCTGTGTCCGTCCTCTTGATGCTATCAAGCTGATCAGTGACATGCTCAAAATCGAGTCACAATTGCTACCCATGTCTGAATTTCCCACCGACCTCTGCGCCCATATGGAGTGTGGCACCCAGATCCTGGGAGAGGTATCCATCGACCAACTGGCCACGCCGCCCTTCTCCCTCGGCCTGATGCCGGAGGTGCAAGCAACCCGGGAAGCGGTGCTGGCACTGCAGCAGGCGGACATGATCATTCTGGGGCCAGGCAGTTTTCTCACCTCCATCATGCCGCCACTGCTGCTGGCCGAGATCGCCCAGGCCATCAACGAGAGCAGCGCCATGCTGGTCTTTGTCTGCAATCTGGTGGCGGAAAACGGCCCAGCCAGCCAGCTGGATCTGATGAGTCAGTGTCGCTGGCTGGAGTCCCGGGTCGGTCAGGGTCGGCTGGATGCCATCCTGGCCCCCCGGGGTACGGGTGATGCGGGAGCCTGGCAGGGTCGATTGATCGACGCCGATCTGGGTGAGCTCGAATTGCCCCATCGGCACGATCGGTTGAAGCTGAAACTGGCGCTGGACCGGATCATCCAGCAACTGCTCAACCAACGTTAGGCAACGGCCACGGCGCCCCGGCATCCCTGCATAACGCCGCCGTTACTGATAATCGGCAAGAAACGCCAGCACCCGGGGCAAGGAGGCCTCCAGCAGTTGCAACTGGCGCTCTGCCTCGGCCACATCCGCCTGCTTGCAGGCCATCTCCAGCGCAATCACCTGCTGATAGCTCGGCATGGCGCCGTAGCTGCCACAGGATGATTTCATGCTGTGTGCCACCCGAGCCAGCGCCTCCCACTCTCCCTGCTCATAGAGGGGTCTGAGCTGACTCAGCTGCTCGCCAACCTCTTCAATAAATACTGCGATGACCACGGGCAGCATATCCTGACCAATATCCTCTGCCAGCTGCTGCAACACCTTGCGATCCACCCACTCCATGCGAGGCTCCTCCAGAACGGTATTCAAACAGACCATACTATAGATAGTTTTCGATGTCGTGGCTCACGGCCAGACAGTGATGACCCATCCGACTGGATAGCTCGGGGAATGAAGTGGCAAAAAATGTGATCGGTATCGAAATAGCGATGCTGAAACGCCCGTTAAGACAACAACCAGATTGCCAAAAATTAACAATTGATCAACACTCAATTCCGTCAGAGTGATGATGCTCAGCAACACCTCTCATCCCTTTTGCCTTTTATGGCTGCTGCGAAGAACCAGGGTAGGAATCTACCCTGGTATTTTTTATCTCACTCAGGCATGCCCTGATTGGTCGCCACCCGCTCACCCATGCGAAACAGATTGAATTCGCCGGGCGCCATCCTGACCCAGTTTTCGTTGCCGGTCAGCGGACGGGTGGTGATCAGGGTCACCACATCGTTGGGTGTAGTCTCGCTTTGAAAGTCGATCACCACCTCCTCATCCAGCAGGCTCGCCTCGCCAAACGGCGCACAGCGGGTCAACCAGTGCAGGTTGTTGGTGCAGTAGCTCATCACATACTCCCCGTCCGAGAGCAGCATGTTGAACACCCCGAACGCTCTCAGCTCATCGCACAGGGTTGCGAGATAGCGAAACATGGCGGGAAAGTTGGCGGGACGCTTGGGATATTTTTGCTCCAGCCGATCGAGCAGCCAGCAGAAGGCGTGTTCGCTGTCAGTATCCCCCACCGGCCGGTGGCGGCCGGTCGGCAGCTTCTTGTAGCCGGTCAGCTGACCGTTGTGGGCGAAGGTCCAGTAACGGCCCCACAGCTCACGGGTAAAGGGGTGGGTATTTTCCAGTGACACGCAGCCACGGTTGGCCTGCCGAATGTGGCTGACCACGGCACAGCTCTTGATGGGCAGCGCCTGTACCAGTCTGGCGATGGGTGATTGGGCGCTGGGCTCGGGATCCTTGAAGGTACGAAAGCCCTTCCCCTCGTAAAAGGTGATCCCCCAGCCATCCTTGTGGGGCCCTGTCTTGCCGCCGCGCAGCATCAACCCGGTAAAGCTGAAGCAGATATCGGTCGGCACATTGGCACTCATGCCGAGCAGTTCGCACATCGGCAGACTCCTTTCATGATTTGGCTTGTGTCATGTTCGACCAGCACGCTGGTTCGACAGACAGCAGGGGAAGGCGCAACCCCTTCCCCTGTCACTGGCAACAACCGGTCGATGGCGAACCATGCAACCGGTGATGCCCTTGTCTGGTAGAGGTGGCCTGATTACTTGGCCATCTCTTTTTCGACCAGCTGGATCAGGATGTGGATCACCTTGATGTGCACTTCCTGAATACGGTCGGCATAACCAAAGTGCGGCACCCGGATCTCGACATCTGCCAGACCCGCCATCTTGCCGCCATCCTTGCCGGTCAGGGCGATCACTTTCATCCCTTTGGCGCGGGCCGCCTCGATGGCTTTCAGGATATTGCCGGAGTTGCCGCTGGTGGAGATACCAAGCAGCACGTCGCCACGACGGCCGACCGCTTCCACATAGCGGGAGAAGACATAGTCGTAGCCAAAGTCGTTGGAAACACAAGAGAGGTGGCTCGGATCGGAGATGGCGATACCGGCGTAACCCGGACGGTTCTCGCGATAGCGACCGGTCAGCTCTTCGGCAAAGTGCATGGCGTCACAGTGGGAACCACCGTTGCCACAAGAGAGCACCTTGCCCTCTTCTTTGAAAGAGTCAGCCAGCAGCTTGGCGGCCGCTTCGATATTTTTCAGGTTCTGCTCATCAGCCAGGAAGGCCTGCAGCACGCTGGCAGCTTCGGTCAGTTCATTGCGGATCAATTCTTGGTACATGATGTCTCTTCCACTGTTTTTAGTGTGCGTGTAGATCGCGGCTATTCTCGCACAAGCGAATCGCACAGTCGCCCCCCTGCGAGCCACAGCGCTGGCGGCGCGTGAGCGTTATGGGGATCACAGACAGAAGGTAATGAAGATGTAAACAGCTTGATAACTTTGTGCGTATGAATTACAACAGGGGCCATATCCAACAGGTCAGACCTCTGGATCAGTTACGCCACGTTGGCAACCTTATACACGCAAGGAGCAAGCAATGACGACGACCCTCACTCTGCTCGGGGTGATCCTGGTTATCGGAGCCCTGGCCTATCGCCGGGCATCCCTGTTCATCTCCACCCTGGTCACCGGCGCCGCCCTGGTGCTTGGCGCTATCTATGGTCATGTGCCCTTGCTGGTATGGGCGCTGTTCGCGGTGATCGCCATCCCGCTCAATCTGGTGGAATTTCGCCGCAATCAAATAACCAAGCCGCTGTTCAAGATCTACAAATCGATCATGCCGGAGATGTCCCGCACCGAAAAAGAGGCGATTGAAGCGGGCACCACCTGGTGGGAAGCCGATCTGTTCGCGGGCAACCCGAACTGGAAAAAGCTGCACGCCATCCCGATCGCGACCCTCTCTGCCGAAGAGCAGGCCTTTATGGATGGTCCGGTCGAGGAAGTGTGCCGCATGGTGAGCGACTGGGAAGTGACCCACGAGCGCGCGGATCTCTCCCCCGAGGTGTGGCAATACCTGAAGGACAACAAGTTCTTCGCCATGATCATCAAGAAGAAATATGGCGGTCTGGAGTTCTCGGCCTACGCCCAGTCCTGCGTACTGCAAAAGCTGTGCGGCGCCAGCGCCGTGCTGGCCTCCACCGTTGGCGTACCCAACTCGCTGGGCCCGGGCGAACTGTTGCAGCACTATGGCACCGACGAGCAGAAGGATTACTACCTGCCCCGCCTGGCGGTAGGCAAAGAGATCCCCTGCTTCGCCCTGACCAGCCCGGAAGCGGGTTCTGACGCAGGCTCCATCCCCGACTTCGGTATCGTCTGCAAGGGCGAGTGGGAAGGAAAAGAGGTGCTCGGTATGCGCCTCACCTGGAACAAGCGCTATATCACGCTAGCCCCCATCGCGACCGTCTTGGGCCTCGCCTTCAAACTGCGTGACCCGGAACACCTGCTGGGTGACGAGGAAGAACTCGGCATCACCTGCGCCCTCATTCCCACTCACATCAAGGGTGTCGGCATTGGTCGTCGCCACTTCCCGCTCAACGTGCCGTTCCAGAACGGCCCGACCCAGGGCAAGGATGTGTTCGTCCCGCTCGATTTCATCATCGGCGGCCCGGCCATGGCCGGTCAGGGCTGGCGCATGCTGGTCGAATGTCTGTCAGTCGGTCGCGGCATCACATTGCCCTCCAACAGCACCGGTGGCGTCAAGATGCTGGCCTTGGCGAGCGGTGCCTACAGCCGCATCCGTCGCCAGTTCAAGCTGCCCATCGGCAAGATGGAAGGGATTGAAGAGCCGCTGGCCCGCATCGGCGGCAACGCCTACATCATGGGCGCCGCAGCGAACCTGACCGTGACCGGTATCGACCTGGGCGAGAAGCCCTCGGTCATCTCCGCCATCGTCAAATACCACCTCACCGACCGTGCCCAGAAGTGCATCATCGATGCCATGGACATCCACGGCGGCAAGGCCATCTGCATGGGTCCCAACAACTATCTGGCCCGTGGCTATCAGGGTGCCCCCATCGCCGTCACGGTGGAAGGGGCCAACATCCTGACCCGCAGCATGATCATCTATGGTCAGGGCGCTATCCGCTGCCACCCGCACGTGCTGCCGGAGATGCTGGCCGCCAGCCATCCGGATAAAGAGCAGGCGCTGAAGGATTTCGACAAGGCGGTGTTCAGCCACGTCGGCTTTGCCATCAGCAACCTGGTGCGCAGCTTCTGGCTCGGTATCACCGGCGCCCGCTTTGCCGCGGCACCGTACAAGGACCAAACCAAGGGCTACTACCAGCAGCTCTCCCGCCTCTCGGCTAACCTGGCGTTCCTGTCAGACATGGCGATGGGTACTCTGGGTGGCGAGCTCAAGCGCAAGGAGCGGGTCTCCGCTCGTCTTGGCGACGTGCTGAGCCAGCTCTATCTAGCCTCCAGCGCCCTCAAGCGCTATCAGGACGAGGGACGCCAGCAGGCCGACCTGCCGCTGCTGCACTGGGCACTGCAAGATGCCATGTTCAAGGCACAAGAGGCGATCGACGAGCTGCTGCGCAACTTCCCGAACCGCTGGATTGGCCTTGCCCTGCGCGCCGTGGTGCTGCCGCTTGGTCGTGACCTGAACCGTCCTTGCGACAAGCTGGACCAACAGGTTGCCCGTCTGCTGCAAACCCCGAGCGAAACCCGCAGCCGTCTGGCCAAGGGTCAGTATCTGACCCGCGAAGAGGGCAACCCCTTCGGCCTGCTGGAGCAGGCGCTCGATGACGTGCTGGCGGCCGAACCGCTGTTCGAGAAAGTCTGCAAAGCTGACGGCATCAAGCGCCCCTTCATGGCACTGGACAAGGTGGCCGACATGGGTCTGGCCGCTGGCGTCCTGACCCAGAGCGAAGCGGAGCTGCTGCGCCGCGCCGAAGTAAGTCGCCTGCGCACCATCAACGTCGATGATTTTGACCCCATCGATCTGGTGGCCAACAAGAAGCTGTTTGAAGCCTCCGCTTACCATCACGCGGCCTGATAACCACATCTCGACAACGCCTCCCTTGTGGAGGCGTTTTTTATGGGCGCTCACCACTATTCACGGCCCTCACAGCCACCACTCGCACTCACAGCTCCCCCGACCAGCTGCTGGCCCCGTGTGGTCTGCCGGGAAAAAAGGCACAATAGCCGACAAATCGAATCACCAAGGAAGCCAAGATGACCCTTGAGCACCTGATCCTGTGGCGCCGCGACCTGCACCGCCTGCCGGAAGCCGCCTGGAAAGAGTTTCGCACCACCAGCCTGATTGCCCACCACCTGAGCGAGCTCGGTTATCGCATCGTGCTCGGCGACAAGCTGCTGGCCAGCAATCTGATGATGGGCCGTGATGTGGATGTGGCGGCCGAGAAGGCTCGCGCCCGCCGTCAGGGAGCCCATCCTGACTGGCTGGAGCGGATCGGCGATGTCACCGGGCTGATGGGAGAGCTTGATACCGGTCGTCCCGGTCCGACCCTGGCCTTTCGCTTCGATATCGACGCGGTGGAAGTAGAAGAGTCCGACGCCGAACAGCATCAACCGCAGCAAGAGGGCTTTGCCTCCCACAACAAGGGGTGGATGCACGCCTGTGCCCACGATGGCCACACCGCCATCGGCATGGGGCTGGCCAGCCAGTTGATGGCGATGAAAGAGCAGCTGTGCGGTCGCATCAAGCTCTTCTTCCAACCCGCCGAAGAGGGGTGTCGCGGTGGCAAGGCGCTAGCCGCCGGTGGTGCGCTCGATGACGTGGATGCCCTGCTCTCGCTCCATATCGGCATTCACGCCGGCAGCGGCGAGCTGGTGATCAACCCCACCGAGTTTCTCTGCTCCACCAAGTTCGACGTCCACTTTATGGGCACCGCCGCCCACGCTGGGCTCGAACCCAACGCTGGCAGCAATGCGCTGGCCGCCGCCTGCATGGCCACCACCGCCATGCTCGGCATTCCCCGCCACCGCGATGGCATGACCCGCATCAATATCGGCCAGCTTCACGGCGGCAGCGGGCGCAACGTCATTCCTGACCATGCCGAGCTGCACGGTGAAACCCGTGGCGCCGACAGTACCCTCAACGACTACATGTTCAGCCAGGTGCAGCGCATCGTTGAAGGCACGGCCCTCGCCCACGGCGTCACCTACCGCATCATCAAGCAGGGTGAGGCGATTGCGCTCGACAACAGCCCGGCGCTGCAAGCCGAGCTGGCGGCGCTGGCCCGCAAGCAGGGGCTCGCCACCATCCAGACTCGCCGCTTTGGCGCCAGCGAAGATGCCGGTTTTCTGATGGAGCGGGTGCAAAAACAGGGGGGCGAAGCAGCTTACCTGATTTTGGGGGCCGATCTGGCGGCGCCGCACCACCATAACGAATTCGATTTCGATGAGCGGGTAATGCAAAGCGGGGTCGAACTGCTGGCCGCTTGGGCGCTCACACGGCTGGGCGTGACAGAACCAGCCCTGAGCTGACGCGGCTCTCACTTGATATCCCGTTCTACCAGATGACCAGCTAACGGGCTCAAAAAAAGGCGCCTCGGCGCCTTTTTTCTGCAATAAAAACCTGAGCGCTACTCGCTGCGTTTGCGATGCACATCGGGTCGACCGCCGGTCACGCTATCGGCTCGCCCCTCCTCTTTGGCCTTCTCGGCGCGCTTTTTGCGCATCTCGCGCGGATCGGCGATGAGCGGGCGGTAGATCTCGATGCGATCGCCATCGTGCAGCGGCTCGCTCCCTTTCACCGGGCGGCTGTAGATGCCGAACTTGTTGACCGCCAGATCGATCTCGGGGTGCTTTTGCACGATGCCGGACTGCTCGATAGCCGCCTGCACGCAGGTCTCGGGCGCCACCCGCAGCGCAATCACCGTCTGCTGCTGCGGCAAGGCATAAACAACTTCGATATTGAGCTGGTCAGACACCGTATACCACCTTGGCGCGGTTTGAGAAGGCAGAGACCATGGAGCTCACCAGATCGCGGAACACCTGACCGAACGCCACCTCGATAAGCTTCGAGGTGAATTCGAAATCGAGATCAAACTCCACCTTGCAGGCGTCCACATCGAGCGGGGTAAAGGTCCACCAGCCCGCCAGCTTGCGGAACGGGCCATCCACCAGCTCCATCCTGATCTGACGGTTCACATCCAGCTGATTGCGGGTGGTAAAGGTCTTGGCGATGCCCGCCTTGGCCACATCGACCGACGCCATCATGTAGTCATCGCCAGCCTCGTGGACACGGCTACCGACACAGCCGGGCAAAAACTGCGGATAGGCATCCACATCGTTAACCAACTTGAACATCTGTTCTGCACTGAACATCACCAAGGCACTGCGCGTAATTCGGGGCATGGCTTTTCCTCATCCAATCGGCGCGATTTTATCACCATGTTTCGGGTTGTGGAGGTAAAACCTCAACCAAACCGCTCACAAAGCCACCACTTGACCTGCTGCGCGTTTTACAGCCGCTCACGCCTACGTATAATACGAGCCTCCTAGTCATTGCCGGAAATCGCCCGTCATGAGCAAAAAAAACAGTAAAAACAAAGCCGGGTCCAGCACCATTGCACTCAACAGAACCGCCCGCCACGAATACTTCATCGAAGAGAGAGTGGAAGCCGGTCTGTCCCTGCAAGGGTGGGAAGTCAAATCCCTACGGGCGGGCAAGGCCAACATCAGCGAAGCCTATGTCATCTTCTTGCAAGGAGAAGCCTTCCTGTTTGGCTCCACCTTCCTGCCACTAAACGCGGCATCCAGCCATGTGGTCTGTGACCCGACCCGGACCCGCAAACTGCTGCTGAGCCGTCGCGAGCTCGACAAACTCGAAAGCCTGACCGCCCGTCAGGGTTACACCATTGTGCCACTGGCCCTCTACTGGAAAGAGTGCTGGGTCAAGGTCGAGATCGGTCTGGTGAAGGGCAAGAAAGAACACGACAAGCGCGAAGATACCAAGGCCCGCGAATGGGATCGGGAAAAAGCCCGCATCATGAAGAACAAGAATCGCGGCTAATCGGCCGCCCACCGGTTCCAGACGCCCATTCACCTTCCCCCTGCGCAGCGGACCCCTAGTTCAGCTGCGCACAATAAATCGGCAAACAGCGTGGTTGCCAGAGGGAATGGGCATCAACGCCTTGCTATCACAACATTTTTGCGTACAATCACTTTTGACAACTTGGGGCTGATTCTGGATTCGACAAGATTCACGAAACCCAAGGTGCATGCCGAGGTGCGGTAGGCCTCGTTAACAAACCGCAAAAAAATAGTCGCAAACGACGAAAACTACGCACTCGCAGCTTAATAACCTGCGCTGAGCCCTTCTACCCTAGCTTGCCTGTGTCCTAGGGAATCGGAAGGTCATCCTTCACAGGATCGTGTGGAAGTCCTGCTCGGGGCGGAAGCATTAAAACCAATCGAGCTAGTCAATTCGTGGCGTGTCTCTCCGCAGCGGGTTGGCGAATGTAAAGAGTGACTAAGCATGTAGTACCAAGGATGTAGTAATTTTGGACGGGGGTTCAAATCCCCCCAGCTCCACCAAATACCGGTCCAACAGTGACCAACGAAGTCCAAGAAACCCGCACAGCGTAAGGCTTTGCGGGTTTTTTGTTGTCTTATACTGTCCAATGGGATGCGTTGCCATCCAGCCCTTTTAGGCATATCGTTAGGCATATCGTTTTGTATGCCTTCCGGAGCGTATGCCTATGCCTCGAATCACCCGCCCTTTGTCCCCAACCGAGATCAAAGCAGCCAAGCCCAAGGAGAAGGAATACACCCTCTGCGACGGAGCTGGCCTAGAGCTCGTCATCAAGCCCAATGGTTCCAAGTTGTGGCGCCTGCGCTACTACCGCCCTCTCACTAAGCAACGAAATATGATCAGCTTCGGCTCTTGGCCGGAGATGTCGTTGGCTGATGCGAGAGAGAAGCGCTCCGAAGCTAAAATGTTGCTGCAACAAAACATCGATCCCCAACACCATCGTGATGAGCAGGTCTCCGCCGCGTTATCGCTGAGCGAGCATACTTTTGAGGCTGTCGCCAAGCGCTGGTTTGATGTCAAACGCCCTTCCGTCACCCCAGCCTATGCCGAAGATCTCTGGCGCTCGCTCGAAATGTACCTGTTCCCCGAGATAGGCACAGTGCCCGTGATGGAAATAAAGGCACAGCGAGCCATCAAGATCATCGAGCCCATCGCTGCTGCTGGAAAACTCGAAACCGTGCGTCGCCTCACGCAACGGGTGAACGAAATCATGACCTTTGCTGTTAACTCTGGTCTGATCGACGCCAACCCTTGCTCGGGGATCAGCAAGGTATTTCAGCGTCCAGCCAAACAGCACATGCCCAGCATTAACCCCAACCAGTTACCTGAACTGATGAACCGGCTTTCCAAGGCAAGTATCAATTTGCAGACCCGCTGTCTCATCGAATGGAGCCTGCATACCTTGGCTCGCCCCAGCGAGGCGGCCGGAGCTCGGTGGGCAGAGATCGATATGGAAAAGAAACTCTGGCGGATCCCGCCTGAGCGAATGAAGAAGCGCAGAGGGCATGACGTCCCCTTAACACCACAGACGCTTGCCTATCTGGAACTCATGCGACCGATCAGCGGCCATCGTGAATTTATCTTCCCTGGTATCCGTAATCCCAAAACGCACACCAACGAGCAAACGGCTAATGCGGCCTTGAAACGAATGGGGTATGAAGGGACCTTGGTCGCTCACGGCCTGCGAGCTTTGGGCAGCACGACCCTTAACGAGAGAGGATTTGATCGAGACGTTATAGAATCCGCCTTAGCGCACTCTGACAAAGACGAAGTACGTAGCGCATACAACCGCACGGATTATCTGGAACGTCGCCGAGAAATGATGGTCTGGTGGTCAGAGCATATAGATGCCGCATCCAGAATCGGCTCGGCGCTGACATGGATACCACCAACTGAATCGCCCCTGGTTTTCTAGACACTCTGTTGCTGAAAAATAAACTGCCTTTCAAACTCTACTGGCGACAGCCCATCATTGGAACCATGACGCCTGATTGGGTTGTAAAACATCTCGATATAATCAAACACATCGCTGCGGGCTTCATCTCTTGTCGGGTAAATCCTGCGCTTGATCCGCTCCCGTTTGAGCAACTGGAAGAAGCTCTCGGCGACCGCGTTGTCGTGACAGTTGCCCCGTCGGCTCATGCTGCAACGCAGGTTGTGGGTCTTCAGAAAGTCCTGCCATTCGCCGCCGGTAAACTGGCTGCCCTGATCCGAGTGCACCAGTACCGGCTGCCTGGGCTTGCGCCGCCAGACGGCCATCAATAACGCATCAACCGCCAAGTCTGCCGTCATGCGTGACTTCATCGCCCAGCCGACGATCTGGCGAGAGAACAGGTCGAGCACCACCGCCAGGTACAGCCACCCTTCTTGAGTGC
>NZ_JAPDBM010000023.1:0-62430 GCF_027705265.1 Aeromonas sp. QDB11
TATATCGAGATGATGCCAAAACCGGATAGCCGAACAGCGGTAGGCAATTTGGCTATCGCGTTTGAGCATTATAACGAGCACCACCCGCACAGCGCCTTGGGATACCGTTCACCACGGGAATTTCTGCGCAGTCGGGTATCACAACCCTAAGCGGGAAAAAGTGTCTGGACCTATGGGGTCAAATCCACACAATATGTTCCTTTATGTAGCAAAATTCACACTTTCCCAGTGCAATTAACCAAACAGGGGAATGAGCAGCTGCCCATTCCCCTGTTTGCGCGTGTTATCTCACATTTAATAGCTGTTTTAAATCAGCAAATCGTTAACCTTAACTATTAATAAGTTTGCTAAAAAGTAAAGATTCAAAGCGGTCTCGGCGATTTTTACCTCATCCCCCCATGACAACTGGCAAAAGATTGTGCTAGCTTGGCTGCACAAACGTACACACAGGGATGTAAAGATGCTGAAAGTTAACGAGTATTTCGACGGAAATGTAAAATCCATCGGTTTCGAACAAAAAGGCGAGAAATCGACCGTCGGGGTGATGAACAGCGGTGACTACCTGTTCAACACCGCCGCCCCCGAGCGGATGACGGTGATCAAGGGCGCCCTCACCATCCAGCTGGCCGATGAAGATGAGTGGCACACCTACAATCAGGGAGAATCCTTCTTGGTCGCGGGTCACTCCTCCTTCAAGCTGGCAGTGAAAACCCCCACCGCCTATCTGTGCGAATTTCTCGACTGATCCGGCCGGTTGAAGGGGGGCTGCCCCTTCAACCTTCTTGGGCAACCGCCTGCCCTTTATCTGTGTCCATGTCACAGCACCGCACATCCCCGCTTTCCATCCACGGCAAAAATCCTAGAATAAACAGACATAAACCCTCACCGGATTGATGTCATGATCAGCGTGTTTGACCTGTTTTCCATCGGGATTGGCCCCTCCTCTTCCCATACCGTTGGCCCCATGCGTGCCTCCTATGCCTTTGTCCAGCAGCTCAAGCTGCAAGGCCATCTGCCGCACGTCATGCGGGTCGAAGTGGAGTGTTACGGTTCGCTCGGCCAGACCGGCAAAGGGCACGGCACCGGCAAGGCGATCATGCTGGGACTGTCTGGCTTTGAACCCGAATCGGTCGATATCGATGCCATTCCGGATCTGCTGGCCCAGATAGATAAGGCGCAGAGCCTGCTGCTGGCGGGCGAACAGCCGAGCCACTTCCCCCGCAGCGGCGCCATCATTTTCAATCGCCGCAAGACCCTGCCCGCCCACACCAACGGCATGACCCTGCGCGCCTTTGCCGCCGACAACGCCCTGCTGTTTAGCCAGACTTACTACTCCATCGGCGGGGGCTTCATCATCGAAGAGAGCCACTTCGCCACCGCCAAGGAGGAAGCCGCCAAATCGGATGCCGAACATCCGGTCCCCTACCCGTTCGACAGCGGCGCCCAGCTGCTGGCCCACTGTCAGGAGAGCGGCCTCTCCATCTCGGGGCTGATCCTCGCCAACGAGCGGGTCTTTCGCAGCGATGAGCAGATAAAAGCGGGACTGCGCAAGATCTGGCTGGCGATGCAGGGCTGCGTCGAGCGGGGCTGCAAGAGCGAAGGGGTGCTGCCGGGCGGCCTCAAGGTGCGGCGCCGCGCCCCGGGGTTGTTTCGCCAACTCAGCTGCGAGACCAACTTCAACAAGGATCCCCTGATGGTGATGGAGTGGGTCGACCTGTTTGCGCTGGCCGTCAACGAAGAGAACGCCGCCGGTGGCCGGGTGGTAACCGCCCCCACCAATGGCGCCGCGGGCATCATCCCCGCCGTGCTGCACTACTACGATCGCTTCGTCCACAAGGTGGATGACGAGACGCTGGTGCGCTACTTCCTCACCGCCGCCGCCATCGGCATCTTATATAAGAAGAACGCCTCCCTCTCCGGGGCCGAAGTAGGCTGTCAGGGGGAAGTGGGTGTCGCCTGCTCCATGGCCGCCGGGGCGCTGACCGAACTGCTGGGTGGCAGCCCCGCCATGGTGGAGAACGCCGCCGAGATCGGCATGGAGCACAATCTCGGCCTCACCTGCGATCCCATCGGCGGGCTGGTGCAGGTGCCCTGCATCGAGCGTAACGCCATGGGGGCGGTCAAGGCGATCAATGCCGCCCGCCTCGCCCTGCGCGGCACCGGCGAGCACAAGGTGTCACTGGACAAGGTGATCAAGACCATGTGGGAGACCGGCAACGACATGAAGACCAAATACAAGGAGACGGCCCGTGGCGGCCTCGCCGTTAACATTACCGAATGTTAAAAAACGGAAAATGACTCCATTTGGTTCCGAAATACCCGGCATCGCCGGGTATTTTTATGGGCAAACGCTTAACAAAATGGATAAGCACAAAAATAAATTTTATACTCGCGCCTCAGATTCAACAAAAATAGATCTATTTCAACTTTTTTTAGGTCTGGAGCCGTTACACTACGGTTATCTGGTTCTGTGACCTGCGCTGACAAGCGCGTCCCATGGATCTCCCAAATTTCTGTGAGTGGGCATGCCGCCCCCTTCTACCCTGAGGTAATAGTGACATGATCAGCGTTTTTGATATCTTCAAAATCGGTGTAGGCCCCTCTTCTTCCCACACTGTTGGCCCGATGAAAGCGGCCAAACAGTTTGTTGACGAGCTGCGCGCGGGCGGCAAGATCCGCGATGTAACCCGGATCAATGTCGATGTCTACGGCTCCCTCTCCTGGACTGGCAAAGGCCACCATACCGACACCGCCATCATCATGGGCCTGGCCGGCAACCTGCCGGAAAATGTCGATATCGATGCGATCCCCGAATTTATCTCCCGTGTTGAACAGACCGAGCGCCTGCCGATCGGCCTGCACTGCCACACCGTGAGCTTCCCGCGCGATGCCATGGTATTCCATGACGAAGCCCTGCCGCTGCACGAAAACGGCATGAAGCTGAGCGCCCTGATCGAAGACGAAGTGGTTTACAGCAAGACCTACTACTCCATCGGTGGTGGCTTCATCGTTGACGAAGAGAACTTCGGCAAGGCTGACAGCGGCGACATGTCCGTGCGCTATCCGTTCAAGAGCGCGGCTGAACTGGTTGCTCACTGCAGCCAGACCGGTCTCTCCATCTCCGCCCTGATGCTGGAGAACGAGAAGTGCTTCAACACCCCGGAAGAGATCTACAAGAAGTTCGGCAAGATCTGGAACACCATGCGCGAAGGTATCGAGCGCGGCTGCCGCACTGAAGGTGTCTTGGCCGGCCCGCTGCGCGTACCCCGTCGTGCCGCTCCGCTCTACCGCCAGCTCAACACCAACGAGAACCTCTCCAACGACCCGATGAACATCGTTGACTGGGTCAACATGTTCGCGCTGGCAGTCAGTGAAGAGAACGCGGCCGGTGGCCGCGTGGTCACTGCACCGACCAACGGCGCCGCCGGTATCATCCCGGCCGTACTGGCCTACTACGACAAGTTCATCCAACCGGTTGGCCGCGACGAGTACACCCGTTTCTATCTGGCTGCCGGTGCCGTCGGCATCCTCTACAAGATGAACGCCTCCATCTCCGGCGCCGAAGTGGGCTGTCAGGGTGAAGTGGGTGTCTCCTGCTCCATGGCCGCTGCCGGTCTGACCGAGCTGATGGGCGGTAGCCCGGAGCACGTCTGTGAAGCCGCCGAAATCGGCATGGAACACAACCTGGGTCTGACCTGTGATCCGGTTGCCGGTCAGGTACAGGTGCCTTGCATCGAGCGTAACGCTATCGCAGCCATGAAGGCGGTCAACGCCTCCCGTATGGCCCTGCGTCGTACCTCCCAGCCGCGCGTCTCCCTGGACAAGGTGATCGAGACCATGTACATCACCGGCAAGGACATGGACTCCAAGTACCGTGAAACCTCCCGTGGTGGCTTGGCCATCAAGGTGATGCAGGTCGCTTGCGAATAGGGTTGTTACCCTCATCTGAAAAAAGGCGGGATATCCCGCCTTTTTTATTTCCCGAAAGGGATGCCCGGGCACCTTATACCGGCCATTTCAAGGCACGGCATCGCTGACACGCCTCTGATACGCCACCGCAATGCGGATTGCCTTGCCTGAATGCCTCTCTGATGGCATGCCTTGATTACAGCATTCCACTGCATTGAAAGCGGCGTTCTGCCCCCTTCAAAAAACCGTTACCCGCACTTTTCCCCCAGCCACAGTTTGCCAACTGACCCATATCGGGATGACCCCGCAACCCCATATCCGCCCCTTTGGCATCCCCTTATTTGGCAACACGTGGTTACCGCTCACACTCGCGGATTATCCTCCGGCGCCCACGGCGCTGATTGCCTGTTATGTGGCGGATGCAGATTGCTCTTCTTAATAAGGGCAAACAATCCAGAGCACAAACAGGAGGTTAGCTTATCGTTTCGGCCACTGAACCTCGCGAAAACCGAGTTCGGCGCAGTTATCATTGCCCCTTTTTGCGCCCCATTTTATGGACAACTCACCGCGCCGTAGAGGTCAAAAAGAGATGCCAAGGAAGGGGCTGAAAATAATCGATGAATGAGCCAGTAGCCGTTGAAATGGAGGATATGAGTACGCGCCGCTCGCTATTTTTGTGAGCGCCAGCAAAGGTTGACGATATGGTGTTGAGGGTAGATTGACTTTCTATTTAAACAGCGAAAAGTGAATATCACCAAAGGTGATGGTTTAATTTGGCCAGATCCGGTCACTGGATTATCGCAAGCCACCTCGCCGGGCCAAGAATGCGCCATGCAGAGTCACAAAGAATTAGCCCCGCTCGGCAGAACACACCACGGGGCTGGATATTCAGGATGGTTTTTTCAGGCTGGCCTTGTGCTGCTCCAGCAAATTCTCGGGGGGCGGCGGCACCTGCAGGTAGAACCCCTGACTGGTCAGCGCGGCCATCACCTTACCGACATCAGCCAGCCCCAAAGGCTTGGCCGGGTCCAGCTTGGTCATCAGCACCAGCTCGGGACGCCCGAATGCGCTCAGCAATGGCTCGGGAACACGGGAGAAATCCTCTCTTTTTTCAACAAAAAGGTAGGTCTCGGCTTTTTTGCGACTTTTATAGACTGCACACAACATGGAAATTGATATAATCCGACGAGTTTATTGCCTCTGATGGGGGCAAACTATAACATCAGGAATTGAATAACAATAACGGATTAGCATCTCTGCCTCGGGGAAGATTCATGGTTGAGCGCGATAACGAATTGAAAGGGACCACCTTCACTATTTCTGTGTTGCATATCAGCGATGGCGAGCCTGAGCGGATACGTCAGTTGTTGGCCGAAAAAGTGGCCCAGGCACCCTACTTTTTTAATTGTGCGCCGCTGGTGATCAATGTTTCCCGACTGGAACATATTCCCGATTTCGAACAGCTCAAGGAGCTGGTGGAGTCCGAAGAATTTGTGCTGGTCGGCATCACGGGTGCGCGCAGCGAAGAGATGAAAACAGCCGCCAAGGCGGTGGGACTGGCCGTGATGGCCTCGGGCAAGAGTCGCAAGAGCGAACCGGAACCCGAGCCTGCCCCCGCGCCAGCCGCTCCTGTGGTAGTTCCCGAGCCCGAACCCGCCCCCTTGATCCCGAGCAAGGTACATGTGGGACCGGTTCGTTCCGGCCAGCAGATTTATGCCGCCGGCACCTCGCTGGTGGTGCTGGGGTCCGTCAGTCCGGGAGCCGAAGTGCTTGCCGACGACAGCATTCATATTTATGGCACCCTGCGTGGCAGAGCCATTGCCGGTGCCCGGGGAAACACCCAGGCCCGGATCTATTGCCAGCAATTACAGGCCGAGCTGCTCTCCATCGCGGGCACATTCCAGCTGAGCGATGCATTGCCGGCAGGCCTGATCCAGCAACCGGTACACGTCCGGCTGGACAATGAACAACTCCGAATAGACCGTATCAAATAGAGTTACAAGGAAGCGAGAATGGCGCGAATCATAGTCGTTACATCGGGTAAAGGTGGCGTTGGCAAGACCACAACCAGTGCGGCCCTGAGCACCGGCTTAGCCCAGCGTGGTCACAAGACAGTGGTCATTGACTTTGACATCGGTCTGAGAAACCTGGATCTCATCATGGGCTGCGAGCGGCGCGTGGTGTATGACTTCGTCAACGTCATCAATGGGGAAGCAAACCTCAATCAGGCGCTGATCAAGGACAAACGCTCTGAAAATCTGTTTATCCTGCCAGCCTCCCAGACCCGGGACAAAGATGCCCTCACCCGTGAGGGGGTCGAGAAGATCCTGGATCAACTGGCGGAGATGAAGTTCGATTACATCGTCTGCGACTCCCCGGCAGGGATCGAGGCGGGCGCACTGATGGCGCTCTATTTTGCCGACGAAGCGATCGTCACCACCAACCCGGAAGTCTCTTCCGTGCGTGACTCCGACCGCATCCTTGGCATCCTGGCCTCCAAGTCCCGCCGCGCCGAGCGTGGCGAAGACCCCATCAAGGAGCACCTGCTGCTGACCCGCTACTGCCCGACCCGCGTCAACCGCGGCGACATGCTGAGCGTGCAGGATGTGCAGGAGATCCTGGCCATCCCGCTACTCGGGGTGATCCCGGAGTCCCAGGCGGTGCTGCGCGCCTCCAACTCCGGCGAACCGGTTATTCTGGACAAGGAGTCCGATGCCGGTCAGGCCTACGAAGATGCGGTGTCCCGCCTGCTGGGCGATGCCAAGGAATTTCGTTTTCTGGAAGAAGAGAAGAAGGGCTTCTTTAGCCGACTGTTCGGGAGTTAAACATGTCATTATTGGATTATTTTCGTTCCAACAAGAAACAGAACACCGCACAACTGGCCAAAGAGCGGTTGCAGATCATTGTTGCTCACGAGCGTTCATCCAGAGGGGGGCCGGATTACCTGCCCCAGCTCAAGCAGGATATCCTCGATGTGATCCGCAAATACGTCAACATTGATCCGGAGAAGATAACCGTCCAACTGGATCAGAAGAGTGATGAGCTGTCGGTACTGGAGCTCAACATCACCTTCGCCGATGACAAGAAGGGATGAGCTGACGCCCTATGCGTGACCCCTTCCCCCAATGAAGACCGGATCCTGTCACTGGATCCGGTTTTTTATTGGCACAAAAACAGGCCACAGCGGCTCGCCTCATCTCGCCAAGGGGTCTGCCGACCGCTAGAATAGCGCCGCCCCGCAAGCAGTGATCTGCGCGGCACCTTTTTCTCTTTTCTGGAACAGACCGCTTATGTCTATGAATGACGAAATGCACAGCGTCGAGGAACTGCTCGATACCGCCCTCGAACTCTTTATGGAGCTGGCCTCTGACAACCTGCCGGAGCAGGAGATCGCCCGCTTCAATCAGGAGTTCAACGACCGCGGCCTGCTGGCCGAAACCGACCCAGCCGATGACTGGGAAGCGGACGTGGGTTTTGCGGTGAGCGACACCGACTATGCCGAGATCTGGGTAGGCCTTGGCAACGAAGAACAAGAGTATGAGCATCTGTTTGCCCGCATGCTGCTCTCCCGCCGTGTTGACGAGAAGTTCTGCCACATCGAATGGCTGCCCCAATAATTCCGGATCCCGATGATCCGAGCCAGTATGCCTGGGAGTCAGACCCCCTGCAGATGGTACCGGCAAGTCCTGCGCCCTCTCTGGGGCGCAAGGTGCTGAAGTGGGCAGGCAAGATCGCGCTGGCCGGGCTGCTCTGCTCGGTCGGCTCGGTCGCCTTGCTGCGTTTTATCGATCCGCCGATGTGGAGCTGGCGTATCGAGCGGGCCCTGTTTCCGCCCGCCAAGATCACCCAGGTGCGCCATGAGTGGGTAGATCTGGAGTCCATCTCCAAAGAGCTGCAACTGGCGGTGATCGCCGCCGAGGATCAGCGCTTTGCCGATCACAACGGCTTTGACATGGATGCCATCAACGCCGCACTCAAGCACAACCAGCACAGCGAACGGGTGCGCGGCGCCAGCACCCTCAGCCAGCAGACCGCCAAGAACCTCTTTATGTGGAGTGATCGCAGCTTCCTGCGCAAAGGGCTGGAGGCCTGGTTTACCCTGCTGATGGAGCTGGGTTGGGACAAGGCCCGCATTCTCGAGGTCTATCTCAATATCGTGGAGTTCGGCCCCGGCATCTATGGCGCCGAAGCCGCGGCCCGCACCTATTTTGGCAAACCGGCCAGCCGCTTGACCCGCTACGAGTCATCCCTGCTGGCCGCCGCCCTGCCCAATCCGTGGCGTTATCGGGTCAAGCCCCCTTCACCCTATGTGCAGAAGCGCTCGGTCTGGATCCGCCGCCAAATGGGGCAACTGGGCCAGATCACCCTCAATCGGGTGCATCAGGCCAACTGATCCTCAGGGCTCATCGGGTTTCTCCGGTGGGCCCAGATGGCCGCCAACCGTCTCGCGGTGGAGCGGCAGATAGTGCCACCACCAGGCCTCCCGCCGTCGCTTGATCTGTTGCCGCCGTCCCCGCTGCTTCATCCCCTCACTCCATGCCAGATGATCCGCGCCTTAACCATACTCCCCCAATGGCAACTTGGACAGGTCAGGCACGCCCGGCGCACTGGTCTGGCCGCCACTGCCAATAATTGTTACAGTAGCGAACCTCGATGTATCTGGAGTGATTTCATGGAACAGCGTACCCCGGATCAGCTGGTCGAATGGGCCTATGATCAGTTTCTTGAGCAGGCCGCCGATATGCTGGCCCCCGAACAAATAGTCGACATCACCCTGGAGTTTGAGCAGCGTGGTGCCGTGGAGGCAACCCTGCCCAATGCCGACTGGTCGACCGAGCTGGGTGAGCCGGTCGATATGGAGCGCTGGGTCGAAGTGTGGGTCGGTTTGCTGGATCATCAGGATGAGTTTGAGGTGATCTTCGCCACCTTCCTGCTGCCCCGTCTGCTGACTGAAGATCAGGTGCATGTGCGCTGGCATCGCCAGCAGCAGGCATAAAAAAGGCGCCATCGGCGCCTTTCTTGTTTCTCTATTCTCTTTTATTTCTGTTCTCTGCTAATCCTGCGCCGCGATGGCTTTGGCCAGACAGCGGCGGCACCAGCAGGCGCTGGCCTCCTGCATCGGCAGTACCGGCAACTGGCTGCACCAGCACTGGGCAATGGTCTGACCGGCAGAGACGGCGCAATAGGCCGGTTCGCCACAACCCGGGCAACGGTGGGTGCTTTTCGAGCCATTCAGCTCGGCCATCACCGCCAGCTGGGCCTTGCTCTCCATCGCCGACCAGTGGCCGATCTCGGTCAGGGTGCGGCCACAACCAAGGCAAAGCCCATCCTTCGCCTTGCAGAGACCAACACAGGGGCTCGGCATCTTATTCGCTATCCTGCGCCTGTTCGCCTGCTTGTGCCTGCGCGGCACCGGCGTCGGTCAGGGTAATGGCGTTATCTTCGATGACGATCTTGCCCTGCTTGTAGAGGCCACCGATCGCCTTCTTGAAGGTGCCCTTGCTCATACTGAACAGCTTGTAGATGAGCTCGGGTTCGCTCTTGTCACCCACCGCCAGGCTGCCGCCCTGCTTCCTCATCCGGCTCAGAATGCGCTCACCGGCGTCATCGACCCGCGCCAGACCCGGCTTTTGCAGGGTCAGATCCAGCTTGCCATCTTCGCGCACCTGCTTGACCCAGGCGGTTTGCGGCCGACCGGTCATCACCCGGCCAAACACTTCGTTCTTGAACAGCATGCCGGGATACTGGCCGTTGACGATCACCTTGATGCCCAGGGGCGAGTGTTCACCCGGCAGCGCTGTCACTTCGTCACCGACCTTGAAGTTGCTGCCGGCCGGGGTCAGGAAACGCTCGATGCGGCTGGTGCCGACCATGCGCCCTTCGTTATCCAGTTGCAGACGTACCAGATAGACGTGGCCCACCTGCATCGGCTTGTTCTGCTCGCGGCTGGGCACGAACAAGTCTTTTTTCATGCCCCAATCGAGGAAGGCACCAATCTTGTTGGCATTGACCACTTTCAGACCGGCAAATTCGTCCACCATGGCAAATGGCTTGTCGGTGGTGATCACCGGCTCGCAATCGGCATCCAGATAGAGGAAGACCTGCACGCTATCCCCCTCTTTCACCCCTTCCGGCAGTTGACGCTTGGGCAGCAGCAGTTCACCGTATTCATCGGCCGCAAGCCAGGCGCCACGGTCTTCGAGTTCAACGACGGTGAGGGTGTTCATCTTGCCAATCTGTATCATGGTGCTCTCTTTTTTCATTACCCGGATGGGCCAACTGATCCATGGCCCCTATGGGCGCGCATGTTACCTCAAGAGCGGTGATCTGGCCTAGTCCCCAAGCCACCAAGGGCCGCCCTTTCGCCGCTATCTTACCCGCCAATGGTGATTAAATCGCCAAACAGGCGGCCATTTACTGCAAATAACCCCACTTTTAGGTAGACTTCGCGGCTGTTCAAATCCAGAGGAACTGTCGATGAACCCATCCACTCGTACCCGCCTGCTCAATCAATGGATCCAGAGCCACAGCCAGCAAGACATGACCTACCCGGCCCTGCACGGTTTTCTCTGTGCCCGTCTGGTGGGGCCAGAGACCCCTGACTGGCAACGCCCGCTGACTGGTTTGCTGGAACAGGATGCCGAGCTGGATGATAAGAGTGCAGAAGCCCTCAACCACTTGATCGCCGAGCTGGAAGCCCAGGCCGACGACGCTCAGCTGGCCCTGCCTAGCCAATGCCGCCTGCCCAACGATAACCCGGAGCAGGTGTTCGAGCAGAGCCATCCCCTCGGTCAGTGGTGCTACGGTTTCAGCCAGGGCTTTGCCACCTGGCCCAAGCCTAAGGATTTGAACGACCCGACCACCCAGTACCGCTTCAGTCTGGCCGCCGAGCTGAGCCTGTTTCGCGACAAGCAGATGGCCCAGATGCTCTATAGCGCCGCCGCCAGCGAACTCCCCTTTGTCGAGTTCTGCAAACGCCAGCGCCAGAACATGAAGACCGCCCTCAACCAGTTGCTCAACCTCGACCAGTATCAGGCCGCCCCCAGCGCCGATGTGGCTATCAATGGCGAGCAGGCCCAACAGTGGCAGAGCTGGTTCGAACGGGCCGACAGCTGCCGCGATCATCAGGCCCGCCTCGGCTGGTTCGAGAAGATCATCGCCGATGCCACCCCGCTCTTTGACGACGCCTTCTGGCAGCAAATCGCTGGCCACGGCTGGAGTGCTCCCGAGCTGCGCCCCCTGCTGGCCGCCAGAGCCGGTCGCGCCGACTGCCTGCTGCGCCTTGGCAAGCTGGCTGAAGCCAAAGCGGAGTATCTGGATCTGCTGACGATCTGCGTGGCCGACGAACCGGGTTGCCGCTACAACCTCTCCACCCTCTATGCACTGCAAGGGGATTGGCAGGCGCTGGCCGCCCTGCTGGTGCGCTTCGACGAAGCCTCCAGCTGGTTGCTCTACAACAAGGCGCTGATGGTCTTTGCCACCGAGGGTGCCGAGGCAGCCAAGCCCCATCTGCTGGTCGCCATCGAGGCCAACCCGCACATTCCGGCCTGCCTGCTGGGCCAGCGCAAGCTGCCCAAACAGGAGCCGCAAAGCTGGCAAGCGGGCAGCCGCGACGAGGCCGCGCTCTACGCCCTGCACACCCGCGAGGCCTGGCTCAAGCAGAACGCCCTCATCTGGTTGCGTAAAGGCTGAACAGCGATGGCTTAAAATCCCGTCGGTCAGACCCGGTTTTTCCTTGATGGCGTGCGCCACCGCACATTTCATCGCAACCGGGTCAGACAAATCAGCTTGAGTTTCGTATCATCAATGTCAAAGTATCAAAAGAAACTGCATCTGATGCAGCCGTCACAGCAGGGTGTAATATGTCAAAAATCATAGCGTTACTCGCTCACTACCCGCCCTATCAGTTGGTACATGCCGCCGAGATGCTACGGGATACCTTCGAACAGTTTTATGAACAGCGTTACCAACTGACCGTGCCACAATGGCGCCTGATGATGGTGCTCGGCCCCAACTACCCCATCAGCCAGAAAGAGCTGGTCGAAGCGAGCGGCATGGACAAGGTGCGCATCTCCCGCGAGATCCGCCGCCTGGTCGAAAAAGGGATCATCTTCACCGAGAGCAGCGAGCAGGACAAACGCATCAGCCTGGTCTCCCTCACCAACGCCGGTCTCGCCCTCTTCCTCCAGCTCAAGAGCGAAGCGGGCAGCTGGCAACATACCCTGACCGACTATCTGCCGAGCGAATCCCGCGAGGCGATCCGCCAGCATCTGCACAGCGTCAGTGCCGCCATCGAGCAGTTGCAATCGCTGGATCGGGAGAAGTGATCATGGATTTGAAAAAGTTCGCCACCATGGACATCAACATGCTGCTGAGCGTCGTCAATATGCAGCTGCGTGATCGCTATGACGATCTGGATGATCTCTGCAAGGCGCAGGAGATCGATCAGGAAGCACTGAAGGCGCGGCTCGCCAGCGGCGATTTTCACTACCAGCCAGCGCAGAAACAGTTCAGATAAAGACAGCTAGCGGGATCGGGATCACAGCGCCAGTGATGGCGCTGGCTCTGCGGTAAAAACCTGATATGGTCTGAACAGCCCCAACAGGGTGATGCACGGATACATCACCCTGTCACAAGAGGGCATTAACATCGTTTCAGGTGAGCAAACCAAGGATGACCCCATGATATTGATGACCCGACAGAGCCTGTTGATCACGCTCTGCACCCTGTTGATGATCAGCCTCTTCACGCCCCAATTGCCGCAAAGTACCGAACAGTGGCTGACTACCCTGCTGCTGGGTCTGCTGGTCGCGGTGGCGCTGCTGCTGGTGCGCGGTTGTCGCCGTTTTATGATGGAGTAGTGACTCCGCGAGAGCTTTTAGATGGCTCGCTTGCAACAATACCGCCGAACCAAATAACAAACGCAGCCTGATGGCTGCGTTGTGGTATCTGGCGGGGCAACCTCTTGAAGAGAAAACCCTGACTGGGTAGAGAGCCCTTAGATAGCCAGGGTTTCCAGCTGCGCCTTGGCCGCTTCCATCCCCTTGCTCTGGACATCCGGGCCCATCCCCATCCCTTCGGCGTAGATGAAATCCACCTCTTTGATACCGATAAAACCGAGCACGGTGCGCATGTAGGGGGTCACCAGATCGGTGGCGCTGCCGACGTGCATGCCGCCGCGGGGGCTGATCACCAGCGCGCGAGTATTCTCAACCATGCCGACCGGGCCGGTCTCGGTGTATCGGAAAGTGACACCGGCGCGAGCCACCAGATCGATCCAGTTTTTCAGCTGGGTCGGGATGTTGAAGTTGTACATCGGGGCCGCAATCACCACCAGATCGCTCGCTTTAAGCTCGGCGATCAACTCGTCGGACTGGGCGATCACCGCCAGTTGACGCTCGCTCAGGTTATCACCACCGCGCAGGCCGGAGGCCAGCTCGCCATCCAGCACCGGCAGGTTGAGGGCCGCCAGATCACGCACGGTGACGGCATCATCCTGATGGTCAGCCAGGAAGCCGTCGATTAGGGCGTTGGATTGGGAATATTGACCCAGGATGCTGGATTTGAGTACGAGGATATTGGCCATGGTGAAACTCCATTTGGTTGTCGGTTGAACAGCGTTGCTGTCGATGGAGGTCACTCTAAACATTGCGCTTCTTTGCTGATAGCGAAAATAGATGCTCAACTTGTTCAAATTTTTTGATGCAAGGCCACTTCCTCGCCAGCCAGCCCTGCGGCCGCGCTTCAACCCTTGGCAGAACAAACGATTGCCGTTATGATCCGCCGCACTTTTTTCCAGCGACCCGGATCCCATGATACCCTCGCGCAGGCACTCTCCTCTGGCCGGTGCAGTCTGGATGATGGTGGCAGGACTCTGCTTCGCCGCCGTCAACAGCCTGAGCCAGTATGTCAGCTTCAAACTCGGCCTTGCCTCTACCCAGGTCGCCTTCCATCAATACCTGATCGCCCTGATCTGCCTGCTGCCCTGGCTGATTCGCCACGGCCTGCGTCAATCTCTGATGACCAATCAGTTCCGGCTGCACCTGTTGCGGGTATTGCTGGCGGTAGTCGGCATCCAGCTCTGGCTGTGGGCACTGGCGTTCCCCGTCCCCATCTGGCAGGGGATCGCCCTGCTGATGACCTCACCGCTGTTTGCCACCCTGGGCTCTGCCCTGCTGCTCAAGGAGCAGGTGAGCCGCGCCCGCATTCTGGCCACCCTGGCGGGCTTTGCTGGCGCCATGGTGATCCTTGCCCCCTGGACTGACGAATTCAACTGGGCCTCCCTGCTGCCGGTGGCGGCAGCGCTGTTCTGGGCCGGCTACTCCCTGATGGTGCGCTATCAGGCGGCCAACGAATCATCCCACACCATAGTGGTCTACCTGCTGATCTTCAGTACCCCGTTCAACGTCATGCTGGCACTGCCGGAATGGCAGTGGCCGAGTGAGAGTCAATGGCTGCTTGTGGCCGCCTCGGGAGTGCTGACGGCGCTGGCCCAGATGTCCATCGCTCGCGCCTACAGCGTGGCGGAGGCCTCCTTCGTACAGCCTTTCGATTTTGCCAAGCTGCCGATGAACGTGCTGGCGGGCTGGCTGGTCTTTGGCTGGGCGCCCCCCGGCCGTCTGTGGCTTGGCGCCGCCATCATCATTGGCGCCATTACCTTGCTGACCCATCTGGAGCAGCGCGCTCACAAACCCGTTTCCTGAGGTACGCCATGCGTGCCTCTTTTTTTGTCCGCTATTCCCGCAATCACGTGTGCAATAGCGGCCATCAACAGTGACCATCGACATCAGGAGAGATCGTATGTTTGGAACCGCAACCCGCCCCGGCGCCACCCGTGCCCTGCTGCTGGGCTCCGGCGAACTTGGCAAGGAGGTCGCCATCGAGTTGCAACGGTTCGGGATCGAAGTGATCGCCGCCGACCGCTACCCCAATGCCCCCGCCATGCAGGTGGCCCACGCTGCCCACGTGCTGGACATGCTCGATGGCAATGCCCTGCGTGCCCTGGTTGCCGAGGTCAAACCCGACCTCATCATCCCCGAGATTGAAGCGATCGCCACCAATACCCTGGCCGCTCTCGAGCAAGAAGGGGTCAAGGTGGTACCCAACGCCCGCGCCACCCAGCTCACCATGAACCGGGAAGGGATCCGCCGCCTCGCCGCCGAGACCCTGGGTCTGCCCACCTCTCCCTACCGCTTTGCCCAGAGCAAGGAGGAGTTTGTCGCCGCCGTCGAGGCTATCGGCCTGCCCTGCGTGGTGAAACCGGTGATGAGCTCATCCGGCAAGGGGCAGAGTGTCTTGCGCGATATCGCCAAGCAGGATGACAGCTGGACCTACGCCCAGGAGGGTGGCCGTGCCGGTCGTGGCAAGGTGATCGTCGAAGGCTTCGTCCCCTTCGAATACGAGATCACCCTGCTCACGGTACGCGCCGTCGATGGCATTCACTTCTGCGAGCCGATCGGGCACCGGCAGGAAGATGGCGACTACCGCGAATCCTGGCAGCCGCAGGTGATGAGCGAGCTGGCGCTGGCCCGTTCCAAAGAGGTGGCGGCCAAGGTGGTCGAGGCCCTTGGCGGTTACGGCCTGTTCGGGGTCGAGCTCTTCATCAAGGGTGATGAGGTGTGGTTTAGCGAAGTCTCCCCCCGCCCCCACGACACCGGTATGGTGACCCTGATTTCTCAGGATCTCTCCGAGTTCGCCCTGCATGTTCGCGCCATTCTGGGGCTGCCGGTCGGCACCATCACCCAGTACGGGCCGAGCGCCTCTGCCGTGGTACTGCGCGAAGGGCACAGCCAGAATATCCGCTATCAGGGGATTGGTGAGGCATTGGCGCTGGTGCCAGGCGCCCAGCTGCGGCTGTTTGGCAAACCGGAGATCGCCGGTCGCCGCCGTCTTGGCGTGGCGCTGGCCCGCGCAGCGGATTGCCAGGATGCGGTGGAAAAAGCCAAAGCCGTGGCCGCCAAGGTCGAGGTGATGTTCTAAGGGCTTTTTTGCCACAGCAAAACAAACGTTTGCTGATGTGATCGGGCGCAAGGGGCATGGCAATGCCCCTTTTGCATTTCCCCGTCAGGCTTATAATCCCCTCTTCAAATTTGTCAGGAGTACAAGATGTTAGCTGCCGTGATCTTCGATATGGATGGTGTTCTGATCGACTCGGAACCCTTTTGGCAACGTGCCCAGATCGCCGTTTTCTCCGAACTGGGTCACCCCCACACGGTAGAGGATTGTGAATCGACCATCGGCGTGCGCATCGATCAGCTGGTCGCCCACTGGTATCGCCTGCGCCCGTGGAGCGGCCCGAGCCAGGAAGAGGTGGTGCAGCGCATTCTGGATCGGGTCAACGCCCTGATCCTCTCCGAAGGTCAGGCCAAGGCCGGTGTGCTGGAAGCACTCGACCTTATCGAAGCGCGCGGGTTGAAAGTGGGTCTGGCCACCTCCTCCCCGTTTGCCATGGCAGAGGCGGTGCTCGGCAAACTCGGCATTCGCGATCGCTTTATGGCGGTTCACTCCGCTGAAATAGAGCGTTTCGGCAAACCGCACCCGGATGTCTATATCCACGCCGCCGAGAAGCTGGGGGTGGAACCGGTGCACTGTCTGGCCATCGAGGACAGCTTCACCGGCCTGCTGGCAGCCAAGGCGGCCTCCATGACCGCGCTGATCGTGCCGGATCCTGCTTTAGTCGGCGACCCACGCCTTGCCATCGCCAACTACCAGCTCAGTTCGCTGGCCGAGCTCAATGCTGACACCCTGGCCAGCTGGGTCAACTAAGCCAGCGAGAGGCGCTGATCGTTCCATGTGCCCGGCGTTGGTCGGAGATCCGCGTCTGGCCATCGCCAACTATCAGCTCGGCTCACTGGCCGAACTCAATAGCGAGATGCTGGCCAGCTGGATCAAATAACGCCTCCCGGCGCCTCGTGGCACACACATTCTCATGCTCGCAGGGGGCATCCAGCCCCCTGTGATTGCCAAACAACCATTGGCAAGCCCCTCTTTTCACCGGTCATTCGCTACCAGATTCCCCCTCTCGCACACGACCCGCCCAATCAGTCGCCACCGGTCATCTCTCTGGCTTGATCTCTGTCATAAACGTGCGTTTGCTCGCGGTTAACCCCCTTCAGCCCGACTAGAATCAGGGTAGATAGGCGGCCCCAGGGCCCGAGGAGGTTATCATGATCGAGTACACCAGCAAGCGCATCGTCTGCCCCCACTGCGGCCACCACACCATGGTCGAGCTGGATGCCAGCCAGGGTGATCAGGAGTTCTACGAAGATTGCATGGCCTGTTGCAATCCGATCCACCTGCGGCTCCATCGCGACGAAGCCCGCGACTGTTTGCAGTTGTTTGTGGATGCGGACGACGAGCAGATGTTTTGAATCTATGTCCTGAACAATGGTCCTGAACAGTCGATGTCCGGAACACAGGCAACCCAACGGATAAAATGCCAGTCAGTCAAGTCTGGCTGGCATTGTTTTTATTAGCTTTTTAATCGCTTTGCTGCCAGCGCTACAGGTTGGTCCGAAGCGCCACCCACCGCTCTTGCCATATTCCCCCTGCCTTCTTGCTGCGCAGGTCAAGCCCCTGTCGGTTGCCAGCTGCGTTTCTCATCCTCCTCACTGGTTGCTCGGGAGAACTGTCCATACAACTTGACCAAAAACGGAGAGTGCCGAAAGGTATCGTCAGGCCCATCAACGCAGCCTGCCAACAAGCTGACCATGGCAAACATGATGAAGAGTATTTTGGAAACATATTCTTATTGCAGATAACAACTTGCAAATAACAACCAAAACCAAATCTCAAATTAGTCACTCGTTGTCAATCTGACTATGGCGCGTTAACATTCCAAATCCCCTGTATGGCAGTCAGAGAGAAAGATGATGAGTGAAGAAAACAGCACTCCTGCGCTGAATCGAGGCCCTGTTGATCACGATGTACGGGATCAGATTGTGGTTGCAGCCACCGAGCATTTCCGCCTCTATGGCTATGGCAAGACCACAGTGTCTGATTTGGCAAAATCAATCGGATTTTCAAAGGCATATATTTACAAGTTCTTCGCGTCAAAACAGGCGATTGGCGAGAGTATTTGTGCAAACTGCCTCGATGAAATCCAGGAGGATGTTCGAAGAGCGATTGAACAGGTTGATCAGCCGCCCGAGAAGCTGCGCCGGATGTTTCAAGAGATCATCAAGGCAAGTTGTCGGTTGTTCTCCGCTGATCGAAATCTCTATGAAATAGCGGCTTCAGCCGCAGCAGAACGCTGGCAAGCCACCCTCGTCTATGAGCAGAACATCCAGACATTACTGCAAGATATCCTGCAGGAGGGGCGTAAAACCGGTGACTTTGAGCGAAAAACCCCGTTGGATGAAATAACTGCGGCAATTTATCTTGTTATGAGGCCCTATTTAAACCCCCTCATGCTGCAACACAACTTCGACTGCATTGACAAGGCACCGACCCAGTTGTCTAACCTGGTGCTGCGCAGCCTCGCACCATAATGGTGACCATTGACCAAATTGGTCACCTGAATTACATTGTCTCCTGAACCGTTCTTCATGGAGGCTTGTGTATGTCTCGTCACCGCATACTTGCAATTATCACTGCGTTGCCGCTGGCCCTGACGGCTTGTGGTGAGCAACAACCATCTGATCCACGTACGCAAGTACCGCTGGTGCGCACCGTCACGGTCCATGATGCTGAGGTTGGATCACGCTCTTTTAGCGGGGTCGTCGCAGCTCGCGTTGAGAGTGACCTGGGATTTCGTGTCTCTGGCAAGGTGCAGCAACGCCTCGTAGACACAGGGCAAACCGTTAAACAGGGTCAACTGCTGATGCGTATTGACCCTGTCGATTTGAAACTCGCCGCACACGCACAACAGGCGTTCGTTGCGGCGGCCAGAGCAAGAGCGAAACAAACCGCGGAAGATGAAATCCGTTACCGAAATTTACGCGGTACGGGTGCGATCTCTGTTGCCACTTACGATCAGGCCAAAGCGGCGATGGATACAGCCCAAGCCGAACTGCGAGCCGCTGAAGCACACGCAGCAGTGGCCCATAATTCCACCGGTTATACAGATCTGATCGCCGATGTTGATGGCACCGTAATCGCAACGCTGGTGGAGCCAGGGCAAGTCGTTAATGCCGGGCAAGCCGTAGTGCGCATTGCCCACGCGGGGGCGCGTGAAGCCGTCATTCAATTGCCAGAAACATTGCGCCCGCCATTGGGCTCCCGGGGTCTGGCAACACTCTTCGGAAGACGCGATGGCACAGCGGCGGCAACGTTAAGGCAGCTGTCGGACGCAGCAGACCCGAGCACTCGCACCTTTGAAGCACGATATGTGCTGACGGGTTCACTGCAAAATGCACCTTTGGGCTCCACGGTTACCCTCCATCTGACCGAGGATCCGGTTGCGGCAACTGCGGGCGTTCAGATCCCGGTCAGCGCCTTGTTCGATACCGGTAAAGGCCCTGGCGTGTGGCGTGTCCACGGCCAACCGACAAGGGTCTCATGGAGCCCTATTACGGTGTTGAACCTTGGCAGTGACGCTGCCCGCGTTGCAGGCCATATCAAGCAAGGCGATCTGGTGGTCGCCATGGGTGCGCACTTGCTCCATGAAGGGGAGTTGGTACGCACGCTCGCCCCCTCTGCCGATGTGACAACAGAGGATGCACGCCCATGAGCGAACGCCGCTTCAATCTGTCGGCGCTTGCGGTACGCGAACGCGCCATCACGCTGTTTCTGATCCTGCTGATCTCGCTGGGCGGGGTCACGGCCTTCTTCAAACTCGGGCGGGCCGAGGATCCCTCATTCACCATCAAGGTCATGACCATCATCACCGCCTGGCCCGGCGCCACCGCGCAGGAGATGCAAGATCAGGTCGCCGAGAAGATCGAAAAGCGACTGCAGGAGCTGCGCTGGTATGACCGCAGCGAAACCTACACCCGTCCGGGGCTGGCCTTCACCACGCTGACCTTGCTGGATAGTACCCCGCCATCGGCAGTGCAGGATGAGTTCTATCAAGCCCGTAAAAAGGTCGGCGACGAAGTGCGCAATCTGCCACCCGGCGTGATGGGGCCATTTCTCAACGATGAATATGCCGATGTGACCTTTGCCCTGTTCGCACTCAAGGCAAAGGGCGTACCACAGCGTGAGCTGGTCCGGGAGGCGGAAATGCTACGCCAGCGCTTGCTGCATGTGCCCGGGGTGAAGAAGGTCAACATCGTTGGCGAGCAGTCCGAGCGTATCTATGTCGAGTTTTCCCATGAGCGACTGGCCACGTTAGGCATCAGCCCACAAGACGTGTTCGCGGCCCTGAACGGCCAGAATGCCTTGACGCCAGCCGGCGCCATCGAAACCAGGGGACCCGAGGTGTTCATTCGCCTGGACGGTGCCTTTGACGAACTGCAAAAAATACGCGACACCCCCGTCGTGGCGCAGGGACGCACGCTGACGCTATCTGATATCGCGACGGTGAAACGGGGTTATGAAGATCCGGCGACCTTGATCATCCGCAATGGCGGCGAACCTGCGCTGCTGCTGGGGGTCGTGATGCGCGACGGCTGGAACGGGCTCGATCTGGGCGAAGCCCTGGATAACGAAATCACCGCCATCAATGCCGAGCAACCGCTGGGCATGAGCTTGAGCAAGGTGACCGACCAGGCCATCAACATCAGTTCGGCGGTCGATGAGTTCATGATCAAGTTTTTTGCGGCGGTACTCGTGGTCATGCTGGTGAGTTTTGTCAGCATGGGCTGGCGTGTCGGTGTCGTGGTCGCCGCGGCCGTGCCATTGACGCTGGCCGTGGTCTTTGCCGTGATGCTCGCGACCGGCAAGAACTTCGACCGCATCACCCTGGGGTCGTTGATCCTGGCCCTGGGGTTGCTGGTAGATGACGCCATCATCGCCATCGAAATGATGGTGGTGAAAATGGAAGAGGGCTATGACCGCATCGCGGCGTCTGCTTACGCCTGGAGTCACACCGCAGCACCCATGCTCTCGGGCACCTTGGTCACAGCCGTCGGATTCATGCCCAATGGTTTTGCGCGCTCCTCGGCGGGTGAGTACACCAGCAACATGTTCTGGATCGTCGGCATTGCGCTGATTGCCTCCTGGGTAGTGGCCGTGGTGTTCACGCCATACCTCGGGGTCAAGCTGTTACCCGCTGTCAAGCAAGTCGCAGGCGGCCACCATGCTCTCTACAACACGCCGCGCTATCAGCGCTTTCGCAAACTGCTGGGCAACGTCATCGCCCGCAAGTGGCTCGTGGCAGGCTCGGTGAGCGCGCTGTTCGTGGCATCTGTGCTGGGTATGAGCATGGTGAAGAAGCAGTTCTTCCCGATCTCGGACCGCCCTGAAGTCCTGATAGAAGTACAGATGCCCTATGGCACCTCGATTACCCAGACCAGCTTGGCGGCAGGTAAGGTGGAAGCCTGGCTGGCCAGACAGGAGGAGGCCAGGATCGTCACCGCCTACGTCGGCCAGGGGGCTCCCCGTTTCTTTTTCTCGATGGGACCTGAACTGCCCGATCCGTCGTTTGCCAAGATAGTGGTACGGACGGACAACCAGAACGAACGCGAAGCGTTAAAACTAAGACTACGCCAAGCCATTGCCGAAGGACTGGCCCCCGAGGCACGGGTGCGCGTCACCCAACTGGTGTTCGGCCCCTACTCCCCCTTCCCCGTGGCCTACCGGGTGGCAGGACCGGATCCGGCTGTGCTGCGCAACATTGCGGCTGATGTGCAACAGATCATGCACGCCAGTCCACTGATGCGCACGGTCAACACCGACTGGGGAGCCCGCGTGCCGACGCTGCACTTCACCTTGCAGCAGGATCGACTGCAAGCGCTGGGGCTGAACTCAAGCTCGGTGGCACAGCAACTGCAATTCCTGCTCAGCGGCATGCCGGTCACTGCGGTGCGGGAAGACATTCGCACGGTACAGGTCGTTGCGCGATCGGCGGGCAACAACCGGCTCGATCCGGCCAGAATTGGCGATTTCACACTGGTTGGAGCCAATGGACAGCGGATCCCGTTGTCGCAAGTGGGCAAGGTCGATGTCCGCATGGAAGAGCCGGTCATGCGCCGACGCGATCGGGTACCGACCATCACGGTACGGGGTGACATCGCCGAAAACTTGCAGCCGCCAGACGTATCGACGGCGATCACCCGACAATTGCAACCCCTCATCGCTGCGCTGCCAGCTGGTTACAGCATCGTAGAGGCCGGATCCATCGAGGAGTCAGGCAAGGCAATGGCGGCCATGTTGCCGATCTTCCCCATCATGCTGGCCATCACCTTGCTCATCATCATCCTGCAGGTGCGCTCGATGGCGGGCATGGTCATGGTCTTTCTGACCAGTCCGCTGGGTCTGATCGGCGTGGTGCCGACACTGTTGCTGTTCCAGCAGCCCTTCGGCATCAATGCGCTGGTTGGCCTGATTGCACTGTCGGGCATCCTGATGCGCAACACGCTGATATTGATCGGGCAGATCCGTGAAAACGAGCAGGCCGGGCTAGACCCTTTCCATGCGCTAGTTGAAGCGACCGTGCAGCGTGCTCGTCCGGTCATTCTGACTGCGTTGGCGGCAATCCTCGCCTTTATTCCGCTAACCCATTCGGTGTTTTGGGGAACGCTGGCTTACACGCTGATCGGCGGTACCTTTGCGGGCACGATCCTGACGCTCGTGTTCCTGCCCGCCATGTATTCAATCTGGTCCAGGATCCAGCCTGGTTGAAACAGGGATCAGCAAAACGTTGGAATGAGATAAACCCCGTCCTGGTGCTGAAGGTTATCGATGCCTCTTCGAGCAGGCAGATACAAATGAGATGCGCGCTCACCGCCCTGACACGGCACAGTGCCAGGGCGGTGATACCACTATTGGCGCGCCGCCAGCACCCGCTCCACGGTATCGACGATTGCCTGGGTCTGGGGATCGATCTCGATATTGGTCTGCCAACCCGCTTTGACCCAACCGAGGTTGGTGCGGGCCAGGGTCTCGGGGATCAGGTGAACGCAAAACTCCCGCTCGCGCACCTCACCGATGGTCAGACTGATGCCATCAATGCCGATGTAGCCCTTGGTCAGCACATATTTCATCAACTCGGGGGCGAGGCGATACCACACCTGACGGTTGTTGGGGGTGTCGATCACCGAGGTGACCTCTGCCATGCCGATGATATGGCCGGACATGGCGTGGCCACCGATCTCGTCGCCAAAGCGGGCCGCCCGCTCCACATTGACCTTGTCCCCCACCTGCAACAGGCCGAGGTTGGTGAGGCGCAGGGTCTCCTGCATCAGATCGAAGCTGACCAGATCTCCCTCGACCTGGGTGACGGTCAAGCAGCAGCCGTTGTGGGCAACCGAGGCACCGAGGGCCAGCCCTTCCCCCCACACCAGGCTCGGCATGCGGATCACATGGGTACGGAAGTTGGGTTGCTGCTCGATGGCCACCAGTTCGGCGGTCCCCTGCACTATGCCAGTGAACATCTCTCGTCTCCTGCGACGGCAAAAAGGGCAGGTTAACCTCGGGCAGAGGGTGAGACAAGGGTACAAGCTGACAAGCTTGCGCCCGATCGCTATAGTGACGCCGTTCACATCCGGGTAAACAAGGAAAAAGAAATGCAGGTATATCAATGTTGTGAAGCGATCCGCATCGCCTATAACCAGATTGGCTCCGGCGAGCAGGGCTATGTGCCAAACGCCATCGCCGCTACCATCCGCGCCCTCAACGCCGTTGCCGCCGATGAGCGGGTACCCGCCGAACTGCGTGAGCAGGCTGCCTATGCCGCGGCCAACCTGCTGATCAGCGATCACGAAGACGCCTGATCCTGCCCCCCGGGGCGGCAACTATTTCGTCCTGGATGAATTTCAGGCTAGAATGCCTCCCCCACCCTTTGCACTTTCGTCCGAAAGTGCAAAGGCTCTTCCCGATTTCCGCTCTTTTTTACTCTTATCTGATCCACTCGGAGGTGTCAGTGCAACGTTATTGGTCCGAGGCGAAGCAGCTCGTCCGTCTAGCCAGCCCCATTCTGGTCGCCCAGGTCGCCCAGGTCGCCATGAACTTCGTCGATACCGTGATGGCGGGACAGGTGAGCGCGGTCGATCTGGCGGCCGTGTCGGTGGCGTCCAGCTTCTGGCTACCGGTGATCCTGCTGGTGCAGGGCATCATCATGGCGCTGACCCCCATCGTCTCCCAGCTCAACGGTGCTCGCAAACGGGAAGAGGTGCGCCCGGCCGTTCATCAGGGCTTCTGGCTGACACTGATCGTCACCCCGCTGGCGATGATCGCGCTCTATTACAGCCCGCTGGCGTTGCAATTTATGGATGTGGAGCCGGTGATGGCCGCCAAGACCAGCGGCTATCTGCATGCCATTCTGTGGGGCCTGCCCGCCTTTGCGATGTTCCAGGTGCTGCGCAACTTCAGCGAAGGGCTCTCCCACACCATGCCCACCATGGTGATCGGCTTTGTCGGGCTGGCGGTCAATATTCCCGCCAACTACATCTTCATTCACGGCCATTTCGGCATGTCGAAACTGGGCGGGGTAGGTTGTGGTGTGGCCACCGCCATCGTGCTGTGGGCCATGCTGCTGGCGATGATCCTCTATGTGAAGCTCTCCCGTCACTTCACCGAGATCCGGCTTTTCTCCCAGCTGGCTCGCCCCAACGGCAGCCAGATCTGGCGACTGTTTCGCTTGGGCTTCCCCATCGCCATGGCGATCTTCTGCGAGGTGACCCTGTTTGCCGTGGTGGCGCTGATGCTGGCCCCCTTTGGCGCCGAAACGGTGGCGAGCCACCAGATTGCGCTCAACTTCTCCAGTCTGGTCTTTATGCTGCCGCTCTCCATCGGGGTGGGAGTCACCATCCGGGTCGGCCACAGCATCGGTGAAGGCCAGCCCCATCACGCCCGGGTGGCCGCCCGCACCGGTCTTATGCTGGGCGTGAGTGTCGCTGCACTCACCGCTACGGTGACCGTGCTGCTACGGGAGCACATCGCCAGCATCTATACCGATGACCTGCAGGTGATCGCCCTGGCGGCTACCTTGCTGTTCTTCGCAGCCATCTACCAGCTCTCCGACTCGGTGCAGGTGGTCGCGGCCGCTGCGCTGCGCGGTTACAAGGATACCCAGGCGATCTTCTACGTCACCATCGTCGCCTACTGGGGACTGGGGCTGCCCACCGGCATGATCCTGGGTCTGACCGACTGGCTGGTACCGCGGATGGGGCCGCAGGGCTTCTGGATTGGCTTTATCGTCGGCCTCACCAGTGCCGCCCTGATGCTGGGGGCAAGATTGCGCTACATCTACGGCCGTTTTGCCACTCCGGAGGCCTGCACCACCCTGTCGCGGGCTCAGTAACAGGGCTTGGTAAGCGACAACTCGCCTGCAAAATCAACAGGCTGCGCAAGAACTGGGCAAACAGTCTCCTTTGTGCATATGGCCTGTTGACAGCCTTGGGGGGCATGGGTAGTATGCCGACCACGCCAGCAATGCTGGTGCAGTGAAGTGGGTTTGTTGCTCGGTTGGTCAGAGCAGGTCCTTGGCATGGTGAAGATTGTGTCGTTGGTTCGAATTCATTTCATCGAGTGGGTTTATAGCTCAGTTGGTTAGAGCACTACCTTGACATGGTAGGGGTCGTTGGTTCGAATCCAATTAAACCCACCACTTTTTCTGTGATGCGTCCTTAGCTCAGCTGGTTAGAGCACCACCTTGACATGGTGGGGGTCGGTGGTTCGAATCCACTAGGACGCACCATTACAGAACACTGATTATGCGTCCTTAGCTCAGCTGGTTAGAGCATCACCTTGACATGGTGGGGGTCGGTGGTTCGAATCCACTAGGACGCACCATTCAGTTTGAAAGATATGCAGATATTCCAGATGTGGGTTTATAGCTCAGTTGGTTAGAGCACTACCTTGACATGGTAGGGGTCGTTGGTTCGAATCCAATTAAACCCACCACTTTCCTGCATAAAGAAGTCAAAAGTCGCATTGCGCACCCTGCGTCCTTAGCTCAGCTGGTTAGAGCATCACCTTGACATGGTGGGGGTCGGTGGTTCGAATCCACTAGGACGCACCAAATTAAAAAAGCCCGCTCATCGAGCGGGCTTTTTGCATTCTGTCCAGCCACTCCCCTGCCCCGCCAATCCGTTCAGCACCGACCGGGCAATGGCGCAGAACCTTGTTCCAATAAAAAGCCCGTGTCATCCGATAAACGACACGGGCCGGATAGACGCAGCCAGATCTTCAGCTCTGCACGGCAATCTCGTACTTCTTTATCTTGCGATAGAGGGTAGCAATCCCAATCCCCAGCGCCTGTGCGGCCAATTTTTTGTTGCCAAGCCGCTGCAGGGTCTCTTCAATCATCTGTTTCTCCATGCTCTCAAGGCCGCTCTCACCCGGGACGGATTCAGGCAGCTTCTCCGACATGGCCGCGAGCGGTGCGGCGGCAGGGACATTGAATGCCGCATCCAGGTTGGTCACCGGGATCGACTGGGCCGTCACGCGATGGGGCTCCTGATTGCGGATGATATTGGGGGGCAGCAGGCTGGCGTCGATCACCTCGCCCGCCTGGCTGACGTTGACCAGATATTCGATGAGGTTGCTGAGCTCGCGCACGTTGCCCGGCCAGCGATACCCCTTGAGCAGTGCCATCACCTCGGGCGCCAGACCGGGGTAGACGATGCCGATCCGGCTGGTGTGGAGGTTGAGGAAGTAGTGGGTCAGCAGCTCCACGTCCCCTTCCCGCTCCCGCAGCGGCGGCAGGTTGAGGGGGATGACGTTGATGCGGTAGTAGAGATCCTCGCGAAACTTCCCTTCGGCGATGTATTGATCGAGATGCTGGTGAGTGGCGGCGATGATGCGGATATCCACCGGCACCGGCCGGCTGGCCCCGATAGGGGTCACCTCCCGTAGCTCCAGCACCCGCAGCAGCTTCGCCTGCATGGTGAGCGGCATGTCGCCAATCTCGTCGAGGAACAGGGTGCCCTGATGGGCCGCCTGAATCAGGCCCTGCTTGCCGCCACTGGAGGCGCCGGTAAAGGATCCCTTCACATAGCCAAACAGCTCGCTCTCCAGCAGTTGTTCGGGAATGGCGGCGCAGTTAATGGCGATGAAGGGTTTATCCTGACGGGGACTCAAGCGATGGACGGCGCGGGCCACCACCTCTTTACCGGTGCCGCTCTCGCCGCAGATCAGCACGCTGGAGGGGCTCTGGGCGATGCGGTGCAGCAGCCGCTTGAGGGTGCGCATCGGCTTGCTCTCGCCGATAAGCTGATCGATCCGCACATCTGGATCCGGCTCCTGAACCTGACCGGAGTGTGACTGGTGAAAGGCCATCAGAAACAGCTGCTGGCCCTGCACATGGTGCAGCTGGCCGATGATCAGCTCCTGACGACCTTCAAAGGTGATGATGTGCTGGATATGGCCACTCAGCCCCTGCCGGGAGAAGGTAAGTGGACGGATCCCCAGCTCGCGCCCCTGCAGCTGTTCCTGCTGGCAACCCAGATGATGGAGCGCCGCCTCGTTGGCGTAGAGCAGTTGACTCTTGTCATCGAGCAGCAGGCAACCCTGATCCATGTTGGTCATCAGATTGAGGAACACCTTGTTGACCCCGTCCGACAGCCCGCGCGAATCGAGCAATTTGGCCACAAAGATGGTGGAGATGTGGCGCACATAGTCACACACATCCTGCAGATTGTTGTTGAGGCGCGCCTGCTGCTCGTCGCTGAAGGCCACCAGACTGATCACCCCGATACAGCGCTCGTCCACCATGATCGGCACCCCGAGGAAGGCGCGCTCACGGCAGCTCTCCTTGCAGGTACAACCGTCACACACGGGATCATCGCTGGTGTGGGTAACGATCTTCTCCCGCTGGTTATCAATCACATAGCGCAGCAGGCGGGAATCCCCCTCCAGCTGACGTCCGAAGAACTTGCCATAGGGCCCGGTGCCAGCCACCCGAACCATATCGGCATCCACAATCTCGACCTCAAGCTGCAGCACACTCGCCAGCATCTTGGCAAAACGCAAGATGGTCGGCTGGATCTGCATCAACAGACATTGGTTGCTCACGGATCTCATCCATCATTCCTTTTTGTTCTTGTTATCCTCCCCCTAAAGGGAGTCATGCTGGCCAGATACTAAGGGATATCAGGAGCAACTACTTCGGGGGGGATCACGAAAAGGGAAAATGGGCGGTATTATCAGAACCTTCTGAGGTGCGGATAAAAACCAATAAAAACAGAAATATAGAAGATGGCCTCCGGCTTAGCCCGGCAGATGGAGCGCGAGCCAGACCGCCAGCGGGATCACCAGCACAGAGAGGGCATTGCCGCCGAGCACGATACTGGCCACCTTGTCCGGCTGACAGTGATACTGCTCGCAGAGCATGTAATTCAAGACCGCAGGGGGCAAGGAAACCGACAACATCAACAGCGGGATCCACTCCGTCTTGAGCGGCAACAGCCAGATCGCCAGCAGCAGCGACAATCCCCCCGCCAGCAGATAGAGCAGGTTGCACTTGAGCGCGAGGCCAAGGTGATCGAGCTCTCCCTCCATCAGGCGAATGCCCAGCGCAAAGAGCATCAGGGGCACCGAGATCTGGCCGAGCAGCGAGGCCGTGGTCACCACATATTCCGGCAGCGTAATGTGCAGGTTAGCCACCAGCAAACCGGCCAGCGCGGCCCACAACACAGGGCTGCGCAGCCACAGCCAGCGGGAGGTATTGGCCGAGAGAATAAACATGCCGACCGAGAAGTGCAGCAGATTGGAGAGCACAAAGAGGATCACGATGGCCCCCAGTTGCTGCTCGCCAAACGCCAGCACCATCAAGGGGATACCGAGATTGCCAGTATTTCGGAACATGGCGGGCAAGATCAGGGCTGCCCGCTCAATCCCTTTGAGTTTGAGCAGCGCGAGCAGCAGACCGGGTAACAGAATAACCAGCGCCCCCGCCGCAATCAGCGGCAGATGCTCCGCCAGCACCAGCGGATACTTGACCAGCGCGGAGAAGACCAGCGCCGGGGTAAACAGCTCGATATTAGCCCGATTGACGTAACCGAGCGCGGCCCCCGGTCGCAATCGCCCGTAGAGGGCGCCGAGCCCGACCACACCGAACACCGGAATGACGATATTGAGCAAGGCGCTGAACATGGGCGGCGTCCGTTACAGTTCGCGGGCCGGTTTGCCCATCAGCACCACCGGATCCAGCGTCACTTCCAGTGCGCCGTTACTGACCCAGAGCTGACCATCGGAGATAGTGCAGGTGAGCTGCATGGTACGCTCGACCATGGCGGTGAGCGGCAGAGTCTGGCTGTCGGAGAGTTCGATGATGCTGAGGTTGTCATGCTGGCTCAGCTTGCCCTGGTTCTGCTTCCACCAAACGCTGGTGCCACGACCACCGTAGAGATAGAGCACCACCTGACGGGCGCGGTTGCAGGCTTTTTTGAGCCGTTTTTCATCGGGTTGGCCCAGCTCGATCCAGAGCTCTATTTCGTCCGAGTAGTTCTTGCACCAGAGCTCGGGTTCATCATCGGCGCTCAATCCCTTGGTGAATTCCAGTCGCTCGGCGGCGTGCCAGGCAAAGGCCGCCAGCCGGATCATCATCCGCTCATCGGTTTCGGAGGGGTGGCGCGCCAGCGTGAGGGAGAAGTCCTGATACAGATTGCGATCCATATCAGACAAACTGATCTGGGCCTTGAATACGGTTGCCTTGAGAGCCATAGAAAACCTTGAACACCTGATAAGAGAAGGGTGAGTGGGAAATACGGGCGCCAGTGTAATCAAAATCGGCGGCAGGTTCGACCATCCTGACCAAAGATTTCCCCTTCCCTGCCGGGATAAGTGCTTTAAAAGACACAAAAAACAAATGCCAGTCCGAAGACTGGCATTTGGCGGCATGGAGAAGCGACTCACTTCTCGGCGGACTGTACCCCGAACGCGTTCAGCAGCATGCAACAGGTCACTGCCACCGCCACGAATCCGCTCAGAAAGATAAAGGGCATGGCCCCATATCCCAGTACTGTCCAGATGGTGTGTTCAAGAAGACTCATTGTTGTGTCCTTCATCCGGTGAAAGGTGTGTTCCTTCTGGCGGATATTGGCTCCGCTCTTGATGCCTCCATTTGACCTCAATCAGCGGTTGGGTCCTATGCCACCAAAGTGATAAATGCAGGGTTCATTTGCGCTGAATCAAACTTTTTGGCCAAATATCCATGCAGTTCAAGCAATTACCACCGCCAATCAAGCATAGACACAAAACCGGAAGGATAAAAAAACGCGCCGGATGGCGCGTTTCTTGGGCAGCACAGGCAAAGGATCAGTTGTCGCACAGATCGCTTGGCATGTCCTGACGCAGGCGGGTCCACAGCTTGCCGGACTCGATACCGTACTGACGCACCGTCATGAACACGGCTTCGTGGTTCTTGGTCTCGGCCAGATTGAGCAGAGTCTTGTAGTAGGCATCTGCGGTCTCGCGAGCCTGCTTGTCGGAGAAGTAGTAGCTGCCGACCCGGCTATACAACCCTTTGAAACCGTTCAGGATCAGGGCGTAGATCGGATTGCCGGAAGCAAACGCCAGCTGGTGGTGCAGACGATAATCGAACTCGGCATAAGCCTGTGCGTTGTTCTCGACCCCATCGGCGCCACGCAGGATCTCGGCGGCCTGCTCCGGATTGTGACGGATCGCCCCGCGAATAAAGATGGTGCAAATGTGGGTACGGGCGGAGAGCAGCTGGGCTACCAGATCCGGCACCTTGTCCTGATCCAGACGAGCCAGCGTCTCCAGAATATTGAGGCCGGAGGTTTCCCAGAAATTGTTCACCTTGGTCGGCTTGCCATGCTGGATGGTCAACCAGCCATCACGGGCCAGTCGCTGCAGCACTTCGCGCAAGGTGGTCCGCGTCACCCCGATCAACTCGGATAATTCACGCTCGGCGGGCAGAATAGATCCGGGAGGAAAGCGATTGTTCCAGATGGACTCGATGATGTATTCCTCGGCAAACCCTGCTGGGCTCTGCGCTTTTATAACCATGAATTGACTCTGTTGTAATGCGTAAAAAGGCTGACGAATGATATCAAAGCGCAGATGGCTGGCAAGCATAAGGTCAGTCCTCTGCTCACATATGGCAAATATAGTGTTAGTAATATGTATTTAATCACCACAGGGGAGCCAGCCAACCCCGACAAGATGGTTATAAAACAGGCACATGGGCAGAGATCCATCGGCTATCATTTATAATCGTCACGCTTTTTGATTAAAATCACGAGGAATCAGACAGATAAAGGCCAACATCCGGAGGCACAGGTCGAATCATCCTTGACTGCATAGAAGCAGATCCTAACAACAAAGTTGAGACCCATTATCATGCCAATAAGCCTAGGGCAGGCATTCGCCAAGAACTTCTTGGGCAATGCACCACAGTGGTACAAAAGCGCCATCTTGCTATTTCTGGTGATCAACCCGATCGCCTTCCACCTCGATCCTTTCATTGCGGGCTGGTTACTGGTCGTTGAGTTTATCTTCACCCTGGCCATGGCCCTCAAGTGCTACCCCCTGCAACCGGGCGGTCTGCTCGCTATCGAAGCCGTGTTGATCGGCATGACCTCCGCCGATCAGGTCAAGCACGAGCTGGTCGCCAATATCGAAGTGCTGCTGCTGCTGGTATTCATGGTGGCAGGCATCTATTTCATGAAGCAGCTGCTGCTCTATGTCTTCACCAAGCTGCTGATCGGGGTGCGATCCAAGATCCTGCTCTCCCTCTCCTTCTGTCTGGTGTCCGCCTTCCTGTCGGCCTTTCTCGACGCCCTGACCGTGATTGCGGTGGTGATCAGCGTCGCCACAGGATTTTATGCCATTTATCACAAGGTCTCGTCCGGCAAGGAGTTTGCCAATCCCCACGACCATAGCCATGACGAGGAAGTCGCCGAGCTCAATCGCCAGGATCTCGACGATTTTCGCGCCTTCCTGCGCAGCCTGATGATGCATGCCGCCATCGGTACCGCGTTGGGTGGTGTCTGCACCCTGGTGGGCGAACCGCAAAACCTCATCATCGGCGAGCAAGCTGGCTGGAACTTCGCCGAATTTGCCATTCGCATGTCCCCCGTGACCATCCCTGTCTTTATCTGCGGTCTGCTGACCTGCGTGCTGGTGGAACAGTGCCGCTGGTTTGGCTATGGCGCCCGCCTGCCGGACACGGTTCGCGCCATCATGGAGGAGTACAACCGCTACGAAGAGGCAAAACGCAGCCCGCAAGACAAGGCCAAGCTGATCGTTCAGGCATTGATTGCGGTCTGGCTGATCGTCGGTCTGGCCATGCACCTGGCTGCCGTTGGCCTGATTGGCCTCTCGGTCATTGTGCTGGCCACCTCCCTGACCGGGATCACCGAGGAGCACTCACTGGGTAAAGCCTTCCAAGAGGCGCTTCCCTTCACTGCCCTGCTGGCGGTCTTCTTCAGCGTGGTCGCCGTCATCATCGATCAGCAGCTGTTCAAACCGGTGATCCAGCTGGTACTGGCAGCCAAACCGGAGAACCAGCTGGCCCTCTTCTATCTGGCCAACGGGGTGCTCTCCATGGTCAGTGACAACGTCTTCGTCGGCACCGTCTATATCAACGAGGTGAAGACTGCGCTGATCAATGGCGCCATCGACCGCGCCCAGTTCGATCTGCTGGCGGTGGCCATCAACACCGGCACCAACCTGCCGTCGGTCGCCACCCCGAATGGTCAGGCCGCCTTCCTGTTCATGCTCACCTCGGCACTGGCGCCACTGCTGCGCCTTTCTTATGGGCGCATGGTCTGGATGGCGCTGCCCTACACCATAGTGCTGGGACTGGTCGGCTTCTTCGCCGTGGAGTTGCTGCTCGCTCCGACCACCGAGTGGTTCTATCAGCACGGATGGCTGGTGATGGAGAGTGCGCTGCCAGCAGTGCAGCCAGCGCTTCATTAATCCGTGACTACGGATCCCGGGGGCCCTTCAGGGCCCTTTTCTTTTCTGCCCCGCTCTGCTCTAATTCAGCCACTGTTTTTTCTGAGAGATCAATGAGATGATCGAGTTTCTCCGCCGTATCGCCGCCCATCGGCTGGCCTGGGGTCTGCTGGCAGCATCAGCCCTGTTCCTCGAGTTGTGCGCCCTCTTCTTCCAGCATGTGTTGGGCCTCTCCCCGTGCGTAATGTGCGTTTACGAACGGTTGGCGACCCTAGGTGTGCTGGCCGCCGGTCTGCTCGGCATGGTGGCGCCGGATAAGTGGTATGTGCGCTGGAGCGCCATGTTGCTGTGGGGCTACAGTGCTTTCCGTGGCTTCCAGCTGGCACTCCAGCATGTGGACTATCAGGTCAACCCCTCCCCGTTCAACGTCTGCAGCCCGTTTGCCGACTTCCCGAGTTGGGCCCCGCTCGATCAGTGGCTCCCCTGGCTCTTTATGCCGGAAGGGGATTGTGCCCAGATCACCTGGCAGTTCTTCGGTTACTCCATGCCCCAGTGGCTGGTCGTCATCTTCGCCGCCTATCTGCTGGTCTTCACCGTGGTGGCCATCGGCAATCTGGTGAAAGGGCGTTGCTGCAACTGATCATCATGGCAGTGTGGAGATAAAAAGGGGGAGCCATTATGGCTCCCCCTTTCTCGTTCTGGCTGACCGTATTTCTGGTTACGCCCTGGCAGTACCCATCTTGGCCTTGACCGCGCCGATTACCATGGGCAACAGGGAGATGCCGATGATGCCGAAGATCAGCAGGGTAAAGTTGTGACGTACCACCGGCAGATTGCCAAAGAAGTGGCCGGCATAGACGAAAGAGAGTACCCACAGCAGACCGCCAACCAGGTTGAACGCCAGGAAGCGCGGATAGGTCATGGCCCCCATCCCTGCCACGAACGGCGCAAACGTACGCACGATAGGCAGGAAGCGGGTGATGATGATGGTCTTGCCACCATGCTTGGCATAGAAGGCGTGGGTCTTCTCCAGATAGTCGCGGCGGAAGATTTTTGAATCCGGGTTGCGGAACAACTGCTCGCCGAAGAAATGGCCAATGGTGTAGTTGACCACGTTGCCCAGCACGGCAGCGATGATCAGCACGGCCGCCAGGGTATGGACGTCCAGCACGCTGCCCACGGTAAGCGCACCGGCGGCAAACAGCAGGGAGTCACCCGGCAGGAACGGCGTCACTACCAACCCGGTTTCACAGAAGATGATCAGAAACAGGATGGCGTAAACCCAGACGCCATAGTTCTCGAACAGCTCTTTCAAATGCACGTCTACGTGCAGAATAAAGTCGATTGCAAAGAGGATCAGATCCATTTTTTCCATACCCATAAAGTGAACGGCGTGGAGTCTACGCCAATGCCATCCGGGCGACAATCACCGGGCCTGCCTCTTTTTCATCCCGCAGCGCCCACCATCAAATGAAACCGTTTTTCCGCTTCCTTCGAGGGTGGGAACACAAAGAGTGATGTCGAGCGTGGTGTTGAAAAGGTGAACTAGGAGGCCTGTTCCAGCTCGCTGCGCACTGCAGGGGGAAGACAACGCTCCCAACCCCATAGCAACACAAGCAGCAGGGTCACATCATCGAACCAACCCAGCAAGGGCACCACGTCGGGGATAAGATCCACCGGACTGATGCCATAGAGCAGGATAAGGATCACCAGGCCCCTCGCCCACCAGGGGGTACCGGGATGGCGAAAGCCCTGATAGAGACGACGAAGTCGTTGCCAAATCAGCCAGCGTTTACGGCTCATGATTCGATCAACTCGCTGCGCAGCCGCTGGATCTGATCCCGCAGTGCCGCCGCCTGTTCGAACTCCAGATCCCGGGCATGTTGGAACATCTGTTCCTCCATCCGCTTGATCTCTTTGGCAATCTCGCTGGCTGAGCGGACATGGTATTCCCCTTGCGGCTCGGCTGCCTTGCGCATCCCCTTGCCTGGTTTGCCTGCCGTGCGGCTGCCCCCCATGTCCATCACATCGCCAATGGATTTGTTGAGCCCTTTGGGGGTGATCCCATGCTTGAGGTTATGGGCATGCTGCAAGGCGCGGCGCCGCTCGGTCTCCTCAATGGCTACCTTCATCGAGTTGGTGATGGTATCGCCGTAGAGAATGACCTTGCCGTTGAGGTTACGCGCCGCCCGGCCGATGGTCTGGATCAGCGAGCGGGTCGAGCGCAGGAAGCCCTCCTTATCCGCATCGAGAATCGCCACCAGCGACACCTCCGGCATGTCGAGACCTTCCCGCAACAGGTTGATGCCCACCAGCACATCGAACTTGCCAAGGCGCAGATCGCGGATGATCTCCACCCGTTCGACCGTGTCGATATCGGAGTGGAGATAGCGCACCTTGACGTCGTGCTCCGCCAGATACTCGGTCAAGTCTTCCGCCATCCGCTTGGTCAGGGTAGTAACCAGCACCCGTTCCTCGACGGCGACCCGCTTGCGGATCTCGGAGAGCAGATCGTCCACCTGCGTGGTCACAGGACGCACCTCGATCTCCGGATCGAGCAAGCCGGTTGGGCGCACCACCTGCTGCACCACATCGCCGCCGGACTTCTCCAGCTCGTAGGGGCCGGGAGTCGCCGAAACAAACACAGTCTGCGGCATCAGCGCTTCAAATTCGTCGAACTTGAGCGGCCGGTTGTCCAGCGCAGAGGGGAGCCGGAAGCCGTACTCCACCAGAGTCTCCTTGCGGGAGCGGTCCCCTTTGAACATGGCGCCGATCTGCGGCACCGTGACGTGGGACTCGTCGATGATGAGCAGACCGTCCCCCGGCAGGTAGTCAAACAGGGTCGGCGGCGGCTCCCCCGGCGCACGGCCGGAGAGGTAGCGGCTGTAGTTCTCGATACCGGAGCAGTAACCCAGCTCCTGCATCATCTCCATGTCGAACTGGGTACGCTGGCTGATGCGCTGCTCTTCAACCAGCTTGTTGAGGGACAACAGCTGCTCGCGGCGACTGCGCAGCTCCTCCTTGATATGCTCGATAGCCCCCAGAATGGTTTCGCGCGGGGTTGCGTAGTGGGTCTTGGGGTAGATGGTATAGCGCACCACCGTCTGCTCGATGGCGCCGGTCAGCGGGTCGAACTGGGAGAGGCGCTCCACCTCTTCATCAAACAGCTCTACCCGCAGGGCCAGCTTGTCCGATTCGGCGGGGTAGATGTCGATCACTTCACCGCGCACCCGGAAGGTGCCGCGTTGAAACGCCATGTCGTTGCGGGTGTACTGCAGCTCGGCGAGGCGACGCAGGATATCCCGCTGGTTGATCACATCCCCCACTTTCAAGTGCAACATCATGCTCAGATAAGCCTGGGGATCCCCCAAACCATAGATGGCCGACACCGAAGCCACGATCACCACATCGCGCCGCTCCAGCAGCGCCTTGGTGGCCGACAATCGCATCTGCTCGATGTGATCGTTGATGGAGGCATCCTTCTCTATAAAGGTGTCGGTGGTCGGCACATAGGCTTCGGGCTGGTAGTAGTCGTAGTAGGAGACGAAATACTCCACCGCATTGTCGGGGAAGAACTCCTTCATCTCGCCATAGAGCTGGGCGGCCAGGGTCTTGTTGGGCGCCAGGATCATGGTCGGGCGGTTCAGGGTGGCGATGACATTGGCCATGGTGAAGGTCTTGCCCGAACCGGTCACCCCGAGCAGGGTCTGGTGGGCCAGCCCCGACTCGATGCCATCCAGCAGTTGGGCAATCGCCGTGGGCTGATCCCCGGCGGGTTGAAACTGGCTGGCTAACTTGAACAATTTGCTCATGAACACTCCCGACACAAAACAGCAGAGGAGCAGTGTAACCGAGGGTTTAGCAGTGGTACACCCGCGCCATCACCCACGCGAATGGCTTGACCACCTTTGGCACCTTCTGTATAGTGCTCCTCCTTGCTCGATGTTCCCCCGTAGTTCAGTCGGTAGAACAGCGGACTGTTAATCCGTATGTCACTGGTTCAAGTCCAGTCGGGGGAGCCAATTCCTCACCATCTCGGTGCAAGTTATCCACTTTAGTGCCCTCTCCTGCCAATTTTAATGCACAAGATCCCTCTTGCTGCTGACGCTCCCTTTTGTTACCCGTTCCGGCCCGACAGAGTTTTCTCCTGTCGTTTATAACTATTTGATTTTTATACAAACATTTTTCTTCCGGTATTTTTTGAACAGCACTTGCACCCCAGTAGTGGCGCGGCTTTGCGGGCGATGCACAGGATTCATAAACAGGGTTATCCACAGATTCTGTGGGTAAGTGCAGCAAGCCCTGTCAGGACGCGGGATTGCCCGTTGTTGTCATCGGCAAGAGCCCGTTTTGCCAGCAAACCTGATTTTATGCTGTTTTGCCACGGACTCTGTAACAGGTAGGCAACAGGCTCTATTGGCACTTTCCTGAGACATCTTTTTGCCAGCCCTTTTCCCGTGAGCAAGCGGATAAAATCAAGCGATATTTGCATGGTTAGCACGGCGGCTCACCTGTGGTTGAATATGCCGAAACTGCGCTCCGGCGACCGGCTGGACAGCAGAATCTATAATATTGCCCACGACCGGGCAGCGTCGGTAGCGGGCAGCATTTTTCACTAATTGACATCCGCTGTGGCAGCAAAAACCTCCTGATTTCATCCGCTTGTCTCCCTATCCCGCCACCTTGTCCGCAAATAGCGTCCGATAACGTCCGATTAATCGTCCCGTTGCGCTTCTTTATTGGGGATAGATACGGCACAATATCGACCCCACTTTTTTCCTCGGTTTTTCCGGGCATGACCATAGATTTCGTGACACTGCTACATCAAAGCGACTCCCTGCTGCTGTTCGTGGTATTGGCCTTCGGCCTGCTGCTGGGCAAAGTTCGTCTTGGCAACTTCCAGATTGGCAACACCATCGGCGTGTTGTTCACCGCCCTGCTGTTCGGCCAGATGGGCTTCGAATTTGCTGCCACCACTGAAAACGTCGGCTTTATGCTGTTCATCTTCTGTGTGGGGATCGAGGCGGGCCCTCACTTCTTCAGCGTCTTCCTGCGCGACGGCATCCACTACATCACCCTGACCCTGGTGATCTTGCTAACCGCCCTGCTGCTGACGGTGGGGCTCGCCAAGTTCTTCAATCTGGGGCCGGGCATGGCGGCGGGGATCCTGGCGGGTTCCCTCACCTCGACACCGGCGCTGGTGGGTGCCCAGGATGCCCTGCGCAGCGGTCTGCTCAACCTGCCCCATCAAACCGATATGCAGGCGGTGCTCGACAACATGGGTATCGGCTACGCCCTGACCTATCTGGTGGGTCTGGTGGGTCTGATGCTGGTGGTACGCTACCTTCCCTCGCTGGCTCGCCTCGACCTCAATACCGAGGCGCAGAAAATCGCCCGCGAGCGGGGTCTCTCCGACAGCGAGAGTCGCAAGACCTATCTGCCCATCATCCGCGCCTATCGGGTTGGTCCCGAGCTCGCGGCCTGGATCGGTGGCCGTACCCTGCGGGAGACCGGCATCTACCCCCACACCGGCTGCTACGTGGAGCGGATCCGCCGCAACGGCATCCTGGCGAGCCCGGATGGCGATGCCGTCATCCAGGAAGGGGACGAGATCGCCCTGGTGGGCTATCCCGAGAGCCACGAGAAGCTGGACGTCAACTACCGCAACGGTAAAGAGGTGTTTGATCGCAACCTGCTCGACCTGCAGATCGTCACCGAAGAGATCGTGGTAAAGAACGACTCGGTGGTGGGCCGCCATCTGGTGGAGCTCAACCTCACCGAGAAAGGGTGCTTCCTCAACCGGGTGGTCCGCTCCCAGATCGAGATGCCGTTCGATCGCAACATCATGCTGCAAAAAGGCGACGTGTTGCAGATCAGTGGCGAGAAGCAGCGGGTCAAACTGCTGGCCAACAAGATCGGCTTTATCAGCATCCACAGCCAGACCACAGATCTGGTGGCCTTCACTACCTTCTTCGTGCTCGGCCTGTTAATCGGCTCCGTCTCGCTGGTGTTCGGCCAGATCGAATTTGGCCTCGGCAACGCCGTCGGCCTGCTGCTGGCGGGTATTCTGATGGGTTACCTGCGTGCCAACCACCCGACGGTCGGCTATGTGCCGCCCGGCGCGCTCAGATTGGCCAAGGATCTCGGTCTTGCAGTGTTTATGGTGAGCACGGGTCTGAAAGCCGGTGGCGGCATCCTCGACCACCTCAGCGAGGTCGGTATGGTGGTGCTCTTCTCCGGCATGCTGGTGACCACCTTGCCGGTGCTGGTGGGCTATCTGTTCGGGGTCTGGGTACTGAAAATGAACCCCGCTCTGCTGCTCGGTGCTATCACCGGTGCCCGTACCTGCGCACCGGCGATGGATGTGGTCAACGAGGCCGCCAACAGCTCCATTCCTGCGCTCGGTTACGCCGGTACCTATGCGGTGGCCAACGTGATGCTGACCCTGGCGGGCTCCTTTATCATCGGCTTCTGGTTCTAGCCAGTGGCCATCAAATTACCGCCAACAAAGAAGGGAGCCTCCGGCTCCCTTCTTGCTATCTGACTAGCAGGCTCATTGGTGTGACGTCATCTGACAGCAGCCATATGCGCTGACCTCTGCCCCCCTATCCCACGATGGCTGATGCTCTGCTCTGCTCTGCTCTGCTCTGCTCTGCTCTGCTCTGCTCTGCTCTGCTCTGCTCTGCTCTGCTCTGCTCTGCAGCATTGATGACAAGATCCCGAAGACAAAAAAAGCGCCCTGAGGCGCTTTTTTCATATCAACCGGATGATCAGGCTTTGAACTTGCTGAACACCAGAGAGGCGTTGGTACCGCCAAAGCCGAAGCTGTTGGACATGACGGTGTTGAGTTCGGCCGCTTCGTACTCACGTACGATGGGCAGACCCACGGCCTTCTCGTCCAGATTCTCGATGTTGATGCTGGGGGCGATAAAACCATGTTCCATCATCAGCAAGGAGTAGACAGCCTCATGCACGCCGGCAGCGCCCAGCGCATGGCCGGTCATCGCCTTGGTGGCAGAGATCTTGGGACCGTTGGTGCCAAACAGAGTCTGGATTGCTTCCAGCTCTTTGGTATCACCGACCGGAGTGGAGGTACCGTGGGTGTTGATGTAGTCAACCTTGCCGACACCCTGCATCGCCATCTTCATGCAACGCACCGCGCCTTCACCGCTCGGAGCAACCATGTCGTAACCATCGGAGGTAGCACCGTAACCGGTCAATTCGGCATAGATATGAGCACCACGGGCCAGCGCATGCTCCAGCTCTTCGATCACCAGGATTCCGCCGCCACCGGAGATAACGAAGCCGTCGCGGTCCGCATCATAGGTACGGGACGCTTTTTCCGGCGTGTCGTTGTACTTGGTGGAGAGGGCGCCCATGGCGTCAAACTGGATGGTAGAGGACCAGTCCAGCTCTTCACCGCCGCCAGCGAACACCACATCCTGTTTGCCAAGCTGGATCAGCTCCATGGCGTGACCGATGCAGTGAGCAGAGGTAGCGCAGGCAGAGCTGATGGAGTAGTTGACACCCTTGATCTTGAACGGGGTGGCCAGACAGGCAGAGGTGGTGGAGGACATGGTGCGCGGCACCATGTAAGGGCCCACCCGCTTGACCCCTTTCTCGCGAGCGATGTCGCAAGACTCGGAGGTGTTTTTGCCGGAGGCACCGCCTGAACCGACCACCAGGCCGGTACGCTCGTTGGAGACCTGATCTTCCGGCAGACCGGCATCTTCAATGGCCTGCTGCATGGAGAGATAGGCGTACGCCGCCGCATCACCCATGAAACGCATGACTTTACGGTCGATCAGTTCAGACGGATCGAGTTTGATGTTACCCCAGACACGGCTACGCAGGTTGTGCTGTTCGAACTGCTCGGAATAGGTGATGCCGGATTTACCTGCTTTCAGGGAGGCCAGCACTTCTTCCTTGTTGTTGCCGATACTGGAGATGACGCCGATACCGGTGATCACTGCTCTTCTCATTAATTCATCTCGTCTGGAAAAACTGGCGCCAAGTCTACCCGCTTTCGGCTGCCAAACTGGTCTGCTTTCACGTAGAATGCCCGCGATTTTGTGACGCGAGCCGAGGAAAACGTGAGTCAAACATCCTTACATCATGCCCGATTGGATTGGAATGAAGCGGGAACTCCTGTCTCCAGTGACTTCGGGGATGTGTACTTTTCCAATAATAACGGTCTAAGTGAAACCCGCTACGTCTTTTTGCAGCAAAACCGGCTACCTGCGCGATTTTCGCACCACGATAGTGACAGTTTCGTGATAGGTGAAACAGGTTTCGGCACAGGTCTTAACTTTCTGGCGACAATGCAAGCGTTCCTGGAACAGGCGCCCCAATCCGGCAACGGCTCCCGTCTGCACTTCATCAGTTTCGAGAAATATCCCCTGACGCAAAGCGATCTGCGCAAGGCGCTGGCCGCCTGGCCCGAGCTTGGCCACTTGAGCCAGGATCTCATCGCCCAGTGGCCGCTGCCGGTATCCGGCTGTCATCGCCTGCTCTTTGCGGGCGGCCGCATTCGCCTCGACCTCTGGTTTGGCGACATCAAGGATATGCTGCCGCTGGTACCGCACCGGACAGAGGGTCTGGTCGATGCCTGGTATCTGGATGGTTTTGCCCCGGCCAAGAACCCCGAGATGTGGACGCAAGCGCTGTTTGATGGGCTGGCCCGTCTCGCGCGCGCGAACGCGACCATCTCTACCTTTACCTGCGCCGGATTTGTGCGCCGTGGGCTGATCGCATCCGGTTTTGCGATGAAAAAGACCAAGGGCCATGGCACCAAGTGGGCCATGTTAATCGGTGAGCGCTGTGACAAGGCTCCCGCGCAGACGATCGCCAACCATTATGCGCGTCCGGTAGGCAGGGATGGCGAGATTGTGATCATCGGTGGCGGCGTCGCCTCGGCCATGACCGCACTCTCCCTAGTGGAACGGGGTCGCAAGGTAACCCTGCTGTGCGAAGATGGCGAATCGGCCACCGGCGCCTCAGGTAACCGCCAGGGCGCGCTCTATCCACTGCTTAACGGCGAGCACGATGCGCTGTCGCGCTTCTATTCGCTCGCCTTTGGCTATGCCCGCCAACGGCTGCTGGCACTGGCCGAGCACCATCCCATCGCTTTCGAATTATGCGGTGTGGTACAGCTGGGCTATGACGACAAATCCCGCGCCAAGCTGACCAAGATGAGTCAGGGCCCCTTCCCGCCCGAGCTGATGCAACCCCTTTCCGCCGCAGAGGCAGAAGCGATATCTGGCTTGCCCAGTGGATATGACGGTGTCAGCTACCCGCTGGGGGGCTGGCTCTGTCCGGCCGATCTCACCCGCGCAGCGCTGAAAGAGGCGCAAGCCAGCGGCCTGTTGCAGGTGGAATACCACACCCAAGTGGTCGCCATTGCCGAGCAGGCCGATGCTTGGCACATAGAAAGCCAGGATGGCCGCCACTGGCAGACCCCCAATCTGGTGGTCGCCGCCGGTCACCAGTTGCCAGCACTGCTCCCCTTTGCCGAACTGCCGCTCTATCCGGTGCGCGGTCAGGTGAGCCATGTGCCGACCACGGCCAGCTTGCGTCAGCTCAAGACCGTGCTCTGTTACGATGGCTACCTCACCCCGATGCACAACGGGCAGCACTGCATCGGCGCCAGTTATGGCCGCAACCAGAACAGTCTCGAGTTTCGTACCGAGGAGCAAACCCAGAATCAGGCGCGGCTGCAAGCCTGTCTGCCGGAGCAAGCCTGGCCCGCCGAAGTGGATGTGAGTGGCAATGAGGCCCGCGTCGGGGTGCGCTGTGCCAGTCGGGATCACCTGCCGGTGGTGGGGCCAATCGTCAGATTGCAGGGGCTGGCGGATCACTATGCGCATCTGCAGCATGATCAGCACAACGCCCAACCGCTGCCTCTTCACCCCGGCCTCTATGTGCTGGGTGCGCTCGGCTCACGGGGTCTCTGCTCGGCGCCGCTCTGTGGTGAGCTGCTCGCCAGCGAGATCTGCGGCGATCCCCTGCCGCTGGCCGCCGATCTGCTGGAGGCGCTCCACCCTGCCCGTTACTGGGTACGCAAACTGCTCAAGGGCAAAGCACTGGCCTGAACCGGACTCTGCAAGCAATCTGCAAACAAATAGAATGGCCGCCCATCGGGTGGCCATTCTATTTATCAAATCTTGTGATATTGAGGAGGGTTGGCAGGATATCGGGCCCTATGCCCTATATAGAATAGCGCTCACTTGGGCCAATGCACCCCGAGCTGTTCGCCGTAGCCGGTCTGACGCTGAAAATCATCGAGTCGCCCCTTGACCTTGCTCAGCTCGCCGCTGCCCGCCGCCCACGCGGCATAACGCAGCGCCTGACAATCGGCATGGTCGGGTAACGCCGCAATCGCCCCGCCCACCTGATTGGCCCCTTGCAGCACCATCTCCTTGAAGCGGGACTCGTAGTCAAACATGCTGGAGAGCAGCCGTCCCCAGCGCTGACGGGAAGGATCGTTACTACTCGCGCTCTCACGCCAGCGGGGCAGCAATACAGTGGCGTTGGTCGTGACCGTCACCCGGTTGAGCTGACAGCGTCCCGGCAACTGCTCGGTTTCCAGCTGCCAGTCCATCTGATAACTCGCCTTGCCGAGTACAGGCTTGCCATTTACCTTGGGGGCACTTTGGGCAATCGCACGGGCAAGCTGGTCCGGGCTGGTTGCATGGACCTCATAAAAACGGACATTGATGCGGGACTCTGGCACCACTTGCGGCCGGCTCGGCTGAGCCTGACTCATCAGGGGCAACAGCAACAACCCGACCCCCACTACTCCATAAACCTTGCTGACCATGCCAGACTACCTTCCTTGATTGCACGGGCGGAGTACCAACCTTGGTGAACCCCACCGCCACACAGATGACGGGTATAGCCTATGTGTGACGAAGAGGCGGCGCAATACAATGATGGGCCCAGAAATCAGAGCACGCTCACAGGTTGCGTGAGCAAAGTATGGCACAAGGCCAAAACTGTATTTTTATTGAGCATGGCGGCTGATCCGCTGCCAGTCGAGGTGGTAGTTTTTCACATTGATGTCATGACCATCTATCTGAATAAAATGATCATTTTTAAGACGGTTGGCAAAAAAGTCCTGATCTGCCCCCTCGTTGAGCCACAGCTCGCAAAGACCCCGTTTTCCCTCTTTGGCATAAAATCGCGGGGTGGCCAGTAGCGCGACCCCATCCACCCGGATGGCGTGACGGGCCAGGCAGTTTGCTTCGGTGGTTTTGGATGCCAGCGCGGCAAAACGGGGTCTGTTCCCCTCGGCGACCACCAGTACGCCGTAAGAGTGGGGTGCCATGAGACGCCGCATGGCGACCGCCTGATGGGGGCCGGTTTGATGAAAACCGTCATTGGTCACTGCAAACACGCAAGTAGGTGAAAATATCAGCAAAAGCAGGAAAAGACAGCGTTTAACGCCTATAAATTCACCCATCGCCATATAAAAGCCTCAAAAGACAACCAAGGCTGGCAAGGGTAGGTAGCCAAACCCGCTGGGTAAAGTGCCTTTACCTTTCTTTAATTCTGTTCACGGGGTGAAACGTTGATTTAGCTCACACAACATCCGGTTTCCGGTCGCCAGCCTACCCCTATCGGAATAGACTCCCTCCACTCTCATCCAATCAGAAGGCAACATATGCTGGAACTCATTATTGGCACCCTGGTCACCCTGGTGGTGGGCCGTGCCATTTTCAAAGGATACTCCGCGACCGGGGTGCTGCTGAGCGGCGGCTTGCTGCTGCTGGTCGTCACCGCCATGATGGGCAAGCCGGTACTGCCGAGCAAAGTCGTCAGCACCGGTTACATTGCGACCGATATCTTCGAATACATCCGCTTCCTGCTCAACGATCGTGGCGGTGGACTGGGGATGCTGATCATGGTGCTGTGCGGCTTCGCTGGCTACATGAGCCATATCGGCGCCAACACCATTCTGGTCAAGCTGGCCAGCAAACCGCTCGGCATCATCAAGTCCCCCTACATCCTGCTGGTGGCCGCCTATCTGGTTGCCTGTGCCATGTCACTGGCGGTGAGCTCTGCCACCGGTCTTGGCGTGCTGTTGATGGCGACCCTGTTCCCGCTGATGGTCAACATGGGGATCTCCCGTGGCGCGGCAGCCGCCGTGTGCGCCTCGCCAGCCGCCATCATTCTGGCACCGACCTCCGGTGACGTGGTAATGGCTGCTCAGGCCGCCAACATGCCGCTGCTGGATTTTGCCTTCAAGCTGACCCTGCCTATCTCGCTGGTGGCGATCGCCTGTATGGCGGTGACCCACTTCTTCTGGCAGCGCTACCTTGACCAGAAATCCGGCGAGCACAACGAGCCGGTTGCACCGGGCGATCTGGTGACTACCGCCCCCGCTTTCTACGCCATCCTGCCGTTCACCCCCATCATCGGGGTGCTGATATTTGACGGAAAATGGGGCCCGCAGCTGGATATCGTCACCATCATCGTCATGTGCATGGTGCTGGCCAGCCTGCTGGAACTCGTGCGTATCCGCAATGGCAAGGAGCTGCTGGACGGTCTGCAGGTCTGCTGGCGCAACATGGCTGACGCCTTTGCCGGTGTGGTCATGCTGCTGGTCGGTGCCGGTGTCTTTGCCCAGGGTCTGATGACCATCGGCTTTATCGACACCCTGCTGACCCACGCCCAGGATCTCGGCTCGGGCGGCATGATCATGATGCTGTCACTGGTGGTGATCACCACCCTGGCCGCCTTCACCACTGGCTCGGGCAACGCCCCCTTCTACGCTTTCGTGGAGCTGATCCCCAACCTGGCCAGCAGCCTGGGCATCAACCCGGCCTATCTGGTGATCCCGATGCTGCAAGCCTCCAACCTGGGTCGCACCATTTCGCCGGTCTCCGGTGTGGTGGTCGCCTGTGCGGGGATGGGCAAACTCTCGCCGTTCGAGGTGGTCAAACGTACCTTCCTGCCGGTGGGCGTCGGCCTGCTGGTGGTGATCATTGCCACCCAGATCATGGTGCCCGCCTGATCGCTGACCAGCCCGGCACCCTGCCGGGCTGGTATCCTCCCCCCCCTTTGCAGTAGACTCGGTGCTCATTTTCCCCTAAGGAGGACCGAGATGAGTATTACGGTTCAACTTGCCCATTTCAGTGATTGCCACTCCCACTTCGATGGCGCGCCGATGAGCTTCTCCCCTGTTGGTGAAAGCCAGTGGCGCACCCAGTGCGGCGGATATGCCCGGATCCTGACCCGACTGACCCAACTGCGTGCCCAAGCCGCAGCAGCCGGCCAGCATTTTCTGTTTCTGCACGGTGGCGACTCCTTTCAGGGCTCGCTCTATTTCAACCGCTTCAAAGGGCGCGCCAACGCCGACCTGCTCGCCATGCTGGCCCCCGATGCCATGGTGCTCGGCAACCACGAGTTCGATCTGGGCAACGGCCCGTTGGTGGAGTTTTTGCGCCAGCTCGATTTTCCGGTGCTGGCCGCCAATCTGGACAACAGCCAGGAGCCGGCCGACACGGCGCTCGGGTTGTGGGATATCCCCCACCTCTACGATGCCCATCAGCCTTGGCATCGCCGGGTGATCGACGGGGTTCCCTTTGCGCTACTGGGGATCACCCTCGCCCAGATGGCCGCCATCGCCAACCCGGATCCCCACACCCGTTTCCACGCGGTGGCCGACACCCTCACCAAGGTGCTGCGGGAGATCAAGAGCGAAGGGATCCAGCATATCGTGCTGCTGAGCCACCTCGGGCTGGATCAGGACAAGCTGCTGGCCGAGCGCTTCCCCGAGCTCAGCCTCATCATCGGCGGCCACACCCACAGCCTGCTGGGGGATCTCGCGCCGCTGGGTCTGCCAAGCGAAGGCAGCTATCCGCTAATGAATAACGGGGTAGCCATTCTGCACGCCGGCCACAGCGCCCTCTGCCTCGGTGTCTGCGAGCTCACCTTCGATAAGGCGGGCCGCGTCGTGCAAAGTCAGGGGCAGCTGGAGTGGCTCCCCTGGCAGCCTTGGCCGTTCGCTTCCACGCCACCTGTCGGGCTCACCTTCTGCGAGCCGGATCCACAGCTCGAACAGCATCTGGCCAAACGCTACCGGCCGGAGATCGAGACCATGAGCCAGCGCATCGTCACCCGACTGGCGGCGCCACTGCCCCATCAGCGGCTGCCGGATGCCACCTTGCCCCACGGCAGCCAGCTCGCCCCGCTGGTGGCCCACGCCATGCTGACCGCCGCCCGCGAACAGGTGGGCGAGGTGGACTTTGCCCTGCACAATGCCGGTGGCGTGCGCTGCTCGCTGGAGCCGGGCCCCTTGAGCGAAGCGGATATTGCCGGTCGCCTGCTGCCGTTTGCCATTCCGCTCACCCTCTATCGGGTGCATGGTCACGAGCTGGCGGAGGCGCTGGAGAATGCCATCGACAACGCCACCAACAATGGCGTGATCGGCAATGGCAACGGCAGCTTCCCCTATACCGCGGGGGTGCGATTCACCTATCAGGCCAATCTGCCCAAGGGTCAGCGCATCACCCGACTGGAGTGGGAACCCGCCCCCGGCCAGTGGCAAGCGGTCAATCCCGAGCAGATCTATCGCGGGGTATCCAGTGCCTATACCGCCTCCGGCAAGGAGGGTTATACCGCACTGGCGCGTACCCTGACCCAGCACAATCAGGAGCTCGGCATCACCCTGGCCGACGCCTTTATTCGCTGGGCCCGCCATCTGCCCGCGCTGGAAGCGCAGCCCCCCCTGATTGAGTACATCAGTTGAGGTTGAGGGGGGGATGGCTGTTGCCACATCCCCCCTGACGGCCAATATTGCCGCAGCCAACGCCCGGTTCCCTGCAAGAACCGGGCTTTTTCGAGAATATTTGCCCCACACGGGCCTGCCCCATTGCATCACACTCACTAGCTCGGCAAGATAGGCCCGCTTTCAAGACCAGCTGCAGGAACAGGCGACTTCATGAATCACTCCATCCGTTTCACCCCTCCTCGCGTCAATCCGGGCATCAAGCCAGCCATCGTGCTGCTGACCGCCCTGCTGGCGCTGCTCTTCTGTCTGCGCAACCCGCTCTTCCATGCCATGGCGCCGGGCTTTGATGCCTCGCTGTTTGCGGTGATGGGCAAGATGTGGAGCGAAGGGGGGGTGCTCTATCGCGACATGATCGACATCAAGGGGCCGATGATCTTCGCCCTCGACGCGCTGGGCTATGGTCTGGGGGGATTTGTCGGGATCTGGGCGCTGGAGTGGGTGCTCTGCTGGCTCGGACTGCTGGCCAGCTGGCAGGCCTTTGCCCAGCTCGGTCTCTCGTTCAAGGCACGCCTCGGCGCCATGCTGGCGGTGCTGGCCCTCTACGGCACCCGTTACTACTACGGCAACATGACCGAAGACTGGACCTTCCACCTCGCCCTCATCGCCCAGTGGGCCTTTATCACCCTGCTGCTGGACAAGGGATTTCGCTGGTGGCCCGCACTGGTGGCGGCCCTCACCTTCGCCATCGTCGCCTGGATGCGCACCAACAACGGCGCCTTCTGGGGCGCCTGGTATCTGGTGCTGTTCTGCCACTGGTGTCTGCACGAGAAGTGGCGCGACGCCATTCTGCTGCTCATCTCCAGCCTGCTGGGGCTGGCGCTGATTGGCGGCCCGCTTTACGCCTACTTCCAGCAGCATGATCTGCTGGCGGCCTTCAAATACTACGCCTTCGACATCTTCTTCGAGGGGAGCTACGGCAATGGCTTCTCCCCCATGGTGGGCGCCGTCGGCCTGCTGCGCACCGGCCTCATCATGCTGCTGCCCGCCTTCATTATTCTGATGCTGAGCCGCCGTCAGGAGTGGTATCTGCCCGCCCTGCTGGCGACCCTGTTTGGCGTGCTGTTTACCCTGATCGCCAACTCGGTCTCCGGCCATGTGTTCGATCACTACGACGTGCTCTATCTGCAACTGGCGGTGCTGCCGCTGGCGGTATTGCTGGATCGCAGCGAACAGCAGGCAGATGCCATCGGCCTGCTCTGCATCTCGCTGGTGGTGCTCACCGCCAGCTGGCTGCTGGCCCAGCAGCTCGCCTTTGGCTGGAGCACCAAGGAGTGGTCCCTCGAGCGGGTCAACGAGGTGCTCGGCACCAGCCTGCTGTGGGCGCTGCCGGTACTTATCCTCATCCCCCTCTGGCGCGCCTGGGATGTGCGCAGTGCCACCCCCTGGCTGGCAACGCTGGCCATGCTGCTGCTGCTGATCAACAACGCCTGGGAAGGCACCCTCAAGGGTCGCCCTTTCAATCCGGCGGCGCAGGTACGGGTCGATCGCATCAAGGCCGAGACAGTCCCGAGCGACAAGATCTGGGTCGATGGCATCCAGCCACAATATTATCTCTGGACCGATCGCCAGCCGGCCTCCGCCTATCTCTTCTTTGCCAACGTCAATCCGCCCTATGACGTGCGCGAGCGGGTACTGGCCGATATCCAGCGCCAGAATCCCAAGTTCATCATCGCCAAGCCGGAGCGGGTAAGCGAAGAGCTTAAAAAGCCCAGCTCGCCTTCCCATCTTGCCTTCTATCTATACCTGACCAGCCACTACGAAGAGGTGGATCCGGGTCTCTATCGCCGACGCTGATCGTCAATACGCCCCGCAGGGCGGCCATTGTTGCAATGGCCGCCCTTTTTATTGCGCCAGATCGCCTTGCAGCGGCGGCCCGCAGTAGGCAAGCCCGCCCGAGATAACTACAATGACGCTCTTTTTGATGTAACGAGTGACACCATGGCGGAACTGACTTATCTGGGCGGCTATCCCGACCCTCTCAAGGCACAGGTACAGCAGCTGATCGCGGCAGGCAAGCTGGGGGAGATGCTGGCCAAACGCTATCCGGAAAGCCACCAGATCCAGAGCGACAAGGCGCTGCTTGCCTACACCATGGAGCTGAAGAACCGCTACCTCAAGAGCTCGGCGCCACTGTCAAAGGTGGTGTTCGATGGCAAGATCAACGTGATCAAGGATGCCCTCGGCCTGCACACCTACGTCAGCCGGGTGCAGGGCAGCAAGCTCAAGGCCAAGAACGAGATCCGCATCGCCGCCCTGTTCAAGGAGGCGCCGCCCCCGTTCCTGAAAATGATCGTGGTGCACGAGCTGGCCCACATCAAAGAGAAGGATCACAACAAGAGCTTCTATCAGCTCTGCCAGCACATGGAGCCGGACTATCATCAACTGGAGTTTGATCTCAGGCTCTGGCTCACCTGGCGCGATATCGACAAGGCCAACCGCTAGGCTGACAACCGTTTCAGGGAGGAAACATGTCATTTGCCGCAACCCCCTTTAGTGCCACCCGCTTTATTGCCACTTTGGTAATGGCCAGCTTGGGCCGCGCTGCCCATCCCCGCCGCGCGTCACGCGGGCTGCTGGCGCTGCTGCTTCTGCTCGCGGGCCACAGCGCCCGTGCCGATGAGCGCTGGCAGAGCGACAGCTATCTGGTCGAGAGCTTTATGGCCATCGCCATGGAGCGGGAGTATGGCGAAGCCAGGCAGACCCGTTTTGCCCGCTGGCAGCAGCCGATCCGGCTGCAACTTATCAACGAGTCGGGTGACAAGCCGCTGCAGGCCGACGTGGTGAAGGTACAGGCGGCCCATCTGGCTCGCATCACCGGCCACCCCATCAGCATGGTGGCCGCAAAGCCCAACCTCACCCTGATCATGACCGACTACAGCAAGATGAAGAGCTGGGCCAACCGCACCATGGGGGGCGATCCATCGGTCAAGATGGCGCTCAAGGAGGGGCTCTGCCTTGCCAACTTCGCAACCAATGCGAAACTCGAGATCAGCCGTGCCACCATCATCATTCCGGTGGACTACAGCCGGGCCAAGGGGCGTTTTCTTGACTGCGTGGTGGAGGAGTTCACTCAAGTGATGGGGCTGCCCAACGACTCGGACAAGGTGTTTCCCTCCATCTTCAATGACAACAGCATCGACAGCTTTTTGACCGGGTTGGACTATGTGCTACTCAAGATGGCCTACCATCCGGCCCTCAAACCAGGGATGAGCAGCGACGAGGTACGCGCCGCACTCCCCATCGCTCTGGCCGACCTGCGTGCCAAAGGGGAGATCCGCGAGGCCAATCGCCGGGTGCAGCAGCAGAGCCTGAAAAGCTGGGCGGGGCTATAACGGACCTGGCTCAACCCAGAGCCAGAAACCACCGCTCGCCACTGGCCACCAACAAAAAACGCAGCCACCTGGCTGCGTTTTTGTTGTCCGGGGATCAGCGGATCATTCGCGGGCATGCCCGTTTATCAGCAACCCATTTATCCAACGCCCGAGTTATCCACTGACAGTACGGGATCAGGAGGCGACGTTCTCTTCCGGCATCCAGCTCTCGGCGTTCTCCCATACCTCCTGCACCATGGCTTCGGCCAGCTCTTTGTCTTCCTTGCTGGCACGGCTGACGGTCAGGGCCATGGCGCTGCCCGGCGCGACCCGCACATGGATGTCGGGGAATTTTTCGCCAAGCTGCTTGAGCAGCTCCTGACGCAGCGCCTCCATGGTCGAGGTCGGGATCTGATGTTTTCTGTCGATGATGATTTCAAGACGCATAGGAAACTTCTCCATGATTTATAACTGTATTTTTATCCAGTATTCATGGGAAGTAAAGTGCCAACTTGCACCAATCAGAAAAGATCCAGCTGCTGACCGCAGATCCGGTCGAACGACTCGCCAATAAAGGGCAGGATGGCATCGGCAATGGGCCGCAACTGCTTGTCGATATAGTGTTCGTAATCGATGGCACTGCGCCGATACTCCAGCGGTTCTGGGCCATTAAGGGTCATCAGATAGGCGATGGAGCCCCGATGCTGATAGCGCTGGGGCAGACCGCGGCGCAGGTTCTCCTCATCCGCCAGCCGCGCCGCCCGCACATGGGGTGGCACGTTCTTCTGGTACTCCTCGAGCTTCTGGCGCAGCCGCTTGCGATAGACCAGCAGCTCGTCGTGCTGGCCGGCTCGGGTCTCGTCCACCATGATACGCACATAGCTGCTGGGATCCTGGTCGTGAAACACCATTTCGTAGAGGCGGGTCTGAAACGCCTTGGCAAGGGGCGTCCAGTCGGTGCGCACCGATTCGAGCCCCTTGAACACCAGTTGCTCCTCTGCCCCCGCCTCCTTGCCAGCCACCAGCCCCGCGTAGCGCTTCTTGCTCCCCTTCTCCAGCCCGCGGATGGTGGGCATCAGGAAGCGGCGATAGTGGGTCTCGTACTGGATCTCCAGATAGCTCGGCAGGTTGAACTCGCGCTTGATCAGCGCAGCCCAGTTGTCGTTGATCATCTTTGCCAGCCGCCGGCCAATCTCGTCCGCCTGTGCGGGACTGGTCTCCTTGCCAAGGTGCACGAAGGTGGAGTCGGTGTCGCCATAGATCACCTCGAAACCCTCCCCTTCGATCCACTCCCGGGTCTGCTGCATGATGCCGTGACCGCGCAGGGTGATGGAGGAGGCAAGCCTCGGGTCGTAGAAGCGGCAGCCCCCTGAGCCCAATACCCCGTAGAAGGAGTTCATGATGATCTTGATGGCCTGGGAGAGCGCCTTGTTGCTGGCAGCCTTGGCCCGATCCCGCGCCGCCCACAGGGTGGCGATGAGATCCGGCAGGAAGTGCCGCTCGCGGGAGAACAGGGCGCCGCGAAAGCCCGGAATGGCGTGCTCAGGATGCTGCAGCCCCTCGATAAGCCCCATGGGGTCGATGCAGAAGGTGCGGATGATGCTGGGATAGAGGCTCTTGAAATCGAGCACCAGCACGTGGCGATAGAGGCCGGGTTTGGAGTCCATCACATAGCCGCCGGGGCTCGCCAGCCCACCGTCGGCCGGCAGATTGGGGGCCACGTAGCCGCCGCGATGCAGCCGCGGCAGGTAGAGGTTGGTAAACGCCGCCACCGAGCCCCCCACCCGGTCCAGCTCCAGACCGGTGAGGGAGGCACGCTCGATGGCAAAGGGGATGAGGTGGCAGTAGTCGAAGATCTCCCACACCAGCTTGCAATCTTCCAGGTTGTAGCGGGCCAGCGCCTCCTTGTCGGAGTGAAACAGCAGGGTGATCTTCTCCCCCCGATTGGCCACATCCTCGATATCCTTGCCACGGCCAAGCAGCTCGCTCGCGACAGCATCCAGGCTGTAGCTGGCAAACTGCCAGGTGGCGCTTTTCAGGGTGTCAATGCCATCGAGCACCATGCGCCCGGGGATGATGACGTTGCCGGTCTGGGGATCGTTGCGGGATGAGCGCCAGAAGCAGAGCTCGCGCCCCCGCCCCAGCCGCAGCCGCCGCTTGTTGAGCTCGGCGCGGCGCAGCAGCAGGCGAAAATCAAAATTGACCACGTTCCAGCCAATCACCAGATCGGGGTCGTGCAGGCTGAACCAGCTCTCCAGCGCGCCAAGCAGGGCGCTTTCATCCGTCACCCACTCGACCTTGGTGCCCCAGCTCTCGGCATCCGCCTCTGGTGCGCCGATCATGATGACCCGCGCATCCTGCTCGCTGTAAAGACCGACCGAGAAGAGCGCCCCGTCCATGGCGCACTCCACATCCAGCGACACCCAGGAGAGGGTGGGCGTCACCGCCTGCGGCGCGCAGCGCGCCTCGTTGACCTCCCAGTAGCCCTGCTTGCCCCCCTTCTTCACCGCCCGGCCATCGAAGCGCACGCCAGCGGTGATGAAACGCTCCATCAAAAAGCGCTCCGGCAGCCGGATATCCGCCTCGAAGTGCTCCAGCCCGCGAATGAGCAACAGCTCGATGGCGCGGTGAAAGGCGCTCAGGGTGGCGAAATAGCAGCCCACCACAGGGCGACCGTCGAAGGTGTGCATCGGCAGGCGGCGAAACCGCCCGCTCACCCCGGCACCTTTGAACAGCTCGGCCGCCTCCGCCATGTGGCTCTGTGGCAGAAAGAACACCGGCTCCTGCCCCGGCACCACCACCCGCACCGGCCCCTGCGCGCTCCAGAGCCACATCACGATTTCGGTGGTGGCAGCCTGCCCGTTGCGGCCACGCACGTCCCGACCATGGCGGGTCAGGATAAAACCGTCGAGCGGCGGGGTGGCGGGTACGGTGGGCTGGGTTGCAGTCATGAAGGTAAAGGGGCTGTCCGAGAATGGGACCATTGTACGTTCATACAGTGCCTGCTCGCAATCGTCACGCGGGCTGCGAGGCGGGAGTCAAACTGGTAAGCTCGATCCGGTCGTTATTCCCGCCCATCCCGTTCTGACCACTCTTCGCCGACGAAAGGAGTCTCTGTGGCAATCTATTCCCTGCTGGATCAGCTGGCTATCCGCTACCAGCGTGTTGATCATCCCCCCGTGTTTACCTGTGAGGAGGCGAGCAGGCTGCTGCCCGACCTGCCCGCCGCCAAGACCAAAAACCTCTTTTTGCGCGATCCGAAAAGCGAGCGGCTGTTTCTGGTGGTGAGTCCGGAGGAGCGCCGGGTCGATCTCAAGGCGCTTGCGGTCATGCTCGGGGTCAAGCGGCTGAGCTTTGGCTCCCCCGAGCGGCTCGATGCGGTGCTCGGCCTCACCCCGGGATCGGTGACTCTGCTCGCCATGGTGCGCGATCGCGAACAGGCCGTGGAGCTGGTGGTGGACGAGGCCATCTGGCAGGCCGAACAGGTGCAGTGCCATCCGCTGGTCAACACCGCTACCCTGATCATCCGCCTCGACGACGTGCGCCGTCTGCTGACCCATCTGGGCCGGAAGGCCACCGTGATGCGCTTGCCAGCTGCAACCTGCGATTAACACGAGGGCTGGCAGTGGGGGCAACACTGTCGCCAACACGGCCATATTTCTCGCAGCACAATTGACTGACAAGACAATAAAATGGCGCCATACCACCCGATAAATCGAGTCAGCAGTCGCTATCGTGCATGAAGTCGGGAGCAAGCACATCAGGCCATTTAACCAATTGATAATAGGTTGAATTCATGTTGTGATCGGCCACTGCCAGCAGGCGATACCCCATCGCCCGTTCGTTCACAGGTGACCGTTCCAGAGAGCCCTCGATGCCAAGTCTGTTTTCCTCGGCCCAGTTGTTGAGTCTGGTGCTGTTCGTCACGCTGTCACATATGGGGGTTGCCACCATTTTCGCCGCCATGTGGTACAGCCATCGCCAGATCAGGGCGCTGCTCTACTGGGCGGGAAGCGAGCTGGCCATCGCCGGTGCCTTCAGCTGCCTGCTGCTGCGCCCCCTTGAGGGTGACGCCTCGCTTGCCAATATTCTGCTGACCAACCTGCTGCTGATGGCGACCCCGCTGCTCTATGAACGGGGGATGCGCCACTTCTTTCGCCGTGAAGCCGACCAACTGGGCTGGCTGCTGCCCGCCGTCACCCTCGGCGGTTTCGCCCTGTTTGCCCTGACGACCCTGCAGCAGCCCTTCTCTGATGTGCACAGCCGGATCATCGTGCTCTCCGGCGTACTCTCGCTGCAGATTGCGCTGCTTATCTGGCAACTCTGGCGCTACCAGCGGATGGCCTCTGTCTATCGGGTGCTGCGCTTTGCCATCCTGCTGCTCGCGCTGCAACTGCTGTTGCAACTGCTGCGGATCGCCAAACACCTCTGGCAACCGGAGCTGGCGGCCAACTCCTTCACCGACCCGCTGCTCGGTCCGGTGATCCTGCTCAGCCTGCTCTTTACCATCGCCCGCAGTTATCTCTTGCTGAGTCTGGTTCACACCCGCCAGCAGCAGGCTATGCTGGCCACCCAACGCAAGCTGGAGCGGCGTGCCAATCAGGATGAGCTGACCGGCCTGTTCAGCCGCCACTATTTTGAACGCCAGGTGACCCTGCGCGCCCGCGAGATGGCGAACCCCGGCCAGCTGCTGCTGATCGATCTGGACAACTTCAAGCAGATCAACGACCGCCACGGCCACCCCGCCGGTGATGCCATGTTGCGGGCAGTGGGCCATGTGATCGCCAATACCCTGCCCGCCGAGGGGATGGCCGGTCGGCTCGGCGGCGATGAGTTGGCCCTGCTGCTGATGGCAGACCCGCAGAGCCTGCCCACCTACTGCCACGCCCTGCAGCAGCAGATCGCCGAGGCAACCGGAGCGCTGGCGGGGGGACCTATCAGCCTCAGTATCGGCCTCACCTCGCTGCATCCTGACGAGGGGTTTGCAGCGGCTTACCTGCGGGCGGATCGGGCACTCTATGCCGCCAAGCAGGCTGGAAGGCAACGGGCCTGCGTGCTGGAGCACCACCACAGCGAACCGCAACCGCTACAACCCAGCGTGCTCCTGTCATGAGATCGGTTCCCGCTCTACAGTGCCGCCCGGCCAGGCTGGCAGATGCGCCGGCCTACCGCCGCTATGTCACCGAATGTGCCGAGGCGGGACTGCCGCTCTATCAGGTGGCGCAATTTGATCCGGACGGCTGGCTACAGAGCCTGCTGGATCACGCCAAAGGGCGCAACTTGCCCAGTGGATACCTGCCGACCACCACCTATTTTGCCCTCGATGGCGAGGAGATCATCGCCACCCTGCGTCTGCGTCACGGTGACAATGAGGCAACCCACCAATGGCTGGGTCATATCGGTTACGAAACCCGCCCCTCTCGCCGTGGCGAAGGGGCCGCGACCGTGCTGCTGTGCTGGGTGCAACAACAGGTGCTGGCGGCGCCGGTGCTGATCAGCTGCGGCGAAGATAATCTGGTTTCCCGCAAGGTCATTACGGCAGCCGGTGGCGTGTTGCTGGGGCGGCGCTTCCATCCGGGGGATCGCCGCTGGCTGGAGATGTACCAGCTACCCCCCCGGCCACAGTCGATGCAGCAATAAAAAGAGCGCCCCGAAGGCGCTCTTGTAGCGAGAGTGGCAAACCGTTAGTAGCTGTCTTCCTGCTCGGCCTTCATCCGGGCCTGGCGGGCATAGGCCTCCTCCTCGGCGCTCTCGATCTCGTGCAGCACGGAATCGAGATCGATGGCGGCACGGCTCTCTTCAAAGTGGCCGGTCAGCTCGCTCTCGGGGGTGAGCTTGCCATCTTCAAACAGCGCCCACATCTCCTGGGCATAACGGGTCTTGAGCAGCTCGGGCGCATACATGCCGTAGTAGTTGCGCATGTTGTTGACGTCCCGCTCCAGCATCGCCTTGGCCTGGTTGTTGGCGGCGGCATCCACCACCTGGGGCAGGTCGATGATGACGGGGCCCTGGCTGTCCACCAGCACGTTGAACTCCGAGAGATCGCCGTGAATAAGGCCAGCACAGAGCATGCGCACCACATAGCGGATCACCTTGTGGTGATCGATGACCGCCTGCTCGGGAGTGAGTGCCACATCGTTGAGGCGCGGCGCAACATTGCCATCCTCATCGGTGATAAGTTCCATCAGCAAGACGCCATCGAGGCAGACATAGGGCTGCGGCACCCGCACACCGGCAGCAGCCAGCTTGAACAGAGCATCGACCTCGGTGTTCTGCCACACCTCTTCATGCTGCTTGCGGCCGTACTTGGAGCCCTTCTCCATGGCGCGGGCGCTGCGGCTGTTACGTACCTTGCGCCCCTCCTGATAGACCACGGCCTGCTTGAAGCTGCGCTTGGAGGCCTCTTTATAGACTTTGGCGCAGCGGATCTCGTCGCCGCAGCGCACTACATAGACGTCGGCCTCTTTGCCGCTCATCAACCGGCTGACGACCTCATCGACCAGGCCGTCATCAACCAGAGGTTGGATTCGATTTGGAATTTTCATGGCCGCCCTTTTACCCTATTTCCGCTCTCGAAGATAGCTCCGCGCACGCTCACCTGCCTCTCCCTTTCATAAGACACCCTTTTATCCCCTTTTTGCGCTGTTTTTGTCCAGCTGAGCGCCTGAAAAAACGGCACGGCCGCTTACCTTAACCCGCCGCTGAGGCAACAAAAATGGCCCGCAAGCCGGCCAACTTTCAAGGCTCTGGCGGCAAGCCCTGACGAATGCGCCGGATCCCCGCTTCATAGAGGCCATCATCCCCCTCCGGATGCTCCAGGGTTTCGAAGATCTTGAGAAACCACATGTACTGCTCGGGATGACGGGCCACCTGCATCTCTACCACCCGGTTCATGGCATTGACATCCGCCAGCAGATCCGGGGTTGGATAGGGATCGAATGGCGGCTCGATCTCCAGCAGATAGCGCCCCTCATCCTCGTCATAACTGGCGAAGATGGGCACCGCTCTGGCCCCGGTCAGTTTCACCAGCTTGGGCAGCGCGGGCAGGGTCGCCTTGGGGTGACCGAAGAAGGGAACAAACACGCTCGCTTCGCGGCCGTGATCCTGATCCGGCAAATAGAAGAAGCTGGCACCGGCGCGGATCGTCTTGACCGCCGGCTTGATGCCGACACTGCGCTCATACACCTTGCCCGCCTTGGCCCGTTCGCGGTTGATGTACCAGTCAAACACCTGATCCTTCGGGCTTTTCATCATGGTACACATGTTGATACCCATCATGGAGAAGTAGCGGCCAATCATATCGACCGCCCAGGTGTGTGGCACCACCAGGATCAGTGGCCGACCCGCGTCCTGCTCCACCTGCACATGCTCCCAGCCGGTGACCTTGATACGGCGGGCCAGCCGCGCCTTGCTGCGCCAGCTGAGCTCGCCAAAGCCCATAAAGGTCTTGAGCCCGACCCGGATCGATTTGAGCAGCAGCGCCTGGCGCCCGGCGGCATCCAGTTCGGGAAAGCAGATCTTGAGGTTGGTATCGGCAATATAGGCCTGCTTTTTCGAGAATCGCAGCAAGGTCGGTGAGACCAGATCGGCAAAACGGTCCCGCAGTCTCGCCGGGGTAAATGCCAGCAGGGAGAGCAGCCCCAGCGCGCACCAGCTACCCCACCATTTGGGATGGAGCAGGCGACTATGAAATGAGGTATCAAATACCGGATCTAACGGGGACATGGCGGCCATCAAGTCATCAAAAACAAACAGTTATTGTAGTTATCCTGACATTTTTTTCTACCCTCAAGAGGCTGGCCACCAGCCTGCAAGGCACTGATCAGACTAGTTATCACAAAAAAATGGCCCACATGGGGCCATTTCAATGCATACAAATTCAGGATCAGCCGTGGGGCGACAATCCCTTGCGGATCCGGCGAATACCCTCTTCGTAGCGGCCATCCGGCCCCTCCTGATCTTCACGGGTATCAAAAATCTTGAGGAACCACATGTACTGGCCGGGATGACGGGTCAGCTGCTGCTGCACCATATCGTTCATCCGGCAGGTGTCGGCCATGACATCCTCGGTGGGATAGTTGTCGAATGGCGCGTCAATCTCCAGCCGGTAGCAGTGGTTCGCTTCATCGTAACAGGCGAGCAACGGCACCGCCTTGACGCCACTGACCTGCACCAGACGGGGCAAGGCAGGCAGGGTCGCCTTGGGGTGGCCAAAGAAGGGGGCAAAGATGCTCTTCTCGCGGCCGTGATCCTGATCCGGCAGGTAGAAGAAGCTGCGACCGCTCTTGATGGTTCTGATCACCGCCTTGATCCCGGCGCTGCGCTCATAAACGCGACAGCCATTTTTGGCCCGTGCCCGGTTGAGGTGCCAGTCAAACACCGGATTGCGCGCCCGTTTCATCATGGTGCACATGGGCACCCCGCGCTGGGTGAAGCAGTAACCGGCGGCATCCACCGGCCAGGTGTGGGGCACCACCAGGATCACCGGCCGACCGGCTGCCCGCTCCGCCTCGATATGTTCCCAACCACTCACCTGCATCCGGCTCATCAGATAACGCTGGCTGCGCATGGTGAACTCGCCGAATCCCAGCAGACTCTTGAGGCCGACCCGGATCGAGGTCAGCGCAATGGCATCGCGCTCTTCCGGGCTCTTGTCCGGGAAGCAGATCTCCAGATTGGTTCTGGCGATATAGAGCTGCTTTTTGGACACACGCAACACCAGCGGCGCCACAGCATCGGCCAAACGATCGCGCAATCGCACCGGCACAAAAGCCAGCAGCATCAGCAGGCCGAGGGCCAGCCAGCTGAACCAGTAACGGGGATGCAGAAAACGGGTTTCAAAGGAGGAATTAAATACGGGATCTTGGGGAGACATGATTCGGGGTCAAGCAAAAAAGTTGTGGTGCATTGTAGTCATCCTGACAGGTAATACCAGTTAATTTCATGGCCAGCAACCCGACACGAGCGCGAGGTCAAAAAACCACAAAAAAATGCCCCGCACTGCGGGGCATCTTGCTTATTACACAACCAGAGTGGTGGCTCTTTGTCCATCCATCGTATGACTGGTCGCTTATCCCGTCGCTCTCTGAGCGCACTGCTTGACCATGTTCCGATGTCACCTCGTCAAGCGTTAGCGGTGAGCCCCCTGGCGAGCCATGCCGTTGTTCATTGCGGTATCACGCTGCGGCAGAAAGAACATCAGGTAACGCAGTGCCACATAGCCGACGATCACGGTCGCAACCCCCAGCTCGAAGTGGGCCAGCAGTCTGATCTGCTCCACATAGTGGGCCGCTTGCGCAAACCCTTCAACCAGATGGGCCACTTTGAACAGGGCGGTGGCACCGATCACCAGCGGGAAGGTGAAGGCGGCATAACCCGGCGAGAAGGGCAGGCGCAGCAGCTTGATGAAGGCCAGATAGATGATGCCGGTCATCAGGATGGCGATCCCCAGCAGCACGGCCACCAGCAGCAAGGAAGGATCCTGACTGACGGTCAGGTAACCGGCCAGAGAGAGGCTGGCAGGGGCCGCCAGAATGGCAATGGTCGGTTTGGCCGCATCAGGCACTTCATGGCTGAAGATCAGGCGATAGAGCATCAGCGGCAACATCAGGCCGTAGCAGATGATCCCGAACCAGAGCAGGCCGTTGGCCAGCGGGGCAAACTGACCGCCCGGGAAGGCCACGTCAGCCACGATGATCCCCACAGGCGGCACGAACCAGCTCGGCACCATGTGGTGGATTTCAAACTCTTTGGCGCGATGCCAGATAAAGGTGGCCAGGAACAGCAGGTGAACCGCCACGGCAAACAGCCAGAGGGCCTCGCCCGCTTGCGGCGCAATCATACCCAGCGCTTTGGAGACCACCATGGTACCCATGGCATAGGTCGGTACCACGCTGCCCACCACGGGGTGAGCCAGATCTTGCAGCAACAAACGGGGGTGGAGCAGGAACTTGAAGGTCAGGATAACCAGCAGCACGGCCGCAACGGCGGCGCCCAGCAGCTGCATCCGGCCATCGAAGTGACCGGCATTCTCCCAACACCAACCAAGGCTGGCGATGCCGAGCGCCAGACCCGCCATGGGGGTTGGGGCGGCAGCCAGTGATTTACGGGTTCTTGCGATCATGATGACACCTTTCTATTGATGACTATGGCGATAGGATAATGGCCGCTTATCGTTTACGATATCTAAATGAATTAAATCAATCGTTCAGGAAAACCAAACAGCATGAAACTGACCCTGCAGCAGCTGAAAGTGTTCGCCACCATTGCCCGCTACGGAAACCTTGGCCTTGCCGCCAACGAGCTCTGCCTGAGCAAGGGGGCCGTCTCCCAGTCGCTGCAGGAGCTGGAGCGCCAGCTCTCCACCCCGCTGTTTGACCGCATTCACCCCAGATTGCAGCTCAACAACGAGGGGCGCCTGCTGCAACCGGCCGCCGAAGAGCTGCTGACCCGGATGCAGGATATCGAGAACCTGTTCAGCCCCGATGCCGAGCCGAGCGGCCAGCTGCGCCTGGGGGCCAGCCAGACCATCGGCAACTACCTGCTCCCCACCCTGCTCGCCAACAGCAAACAGGAGCTGGGGCTGCCCCCCAAGGTGACCATCAACAACACCCACCTGCTCTGCCATGCACTGGCCAACTTCGAGCTGGATATGGCGCTGATCGAGGGGGAGAACCACCACCCCGACCTGCTCGCCGAACCCTGGCTGCAGGACGAGATGCTGGTGGTGGCTCCCCCAGGCCACCCGCTTGCCGACAAGCCGGAACTCTCCCTCTCCCGACTGGGCGGCGAGACCTGGGTGCTGCGTGAAGCGCAATCGGGCAGCCGCGAGCAGTTTATCCGGCAGATCCAGCCCGAGCTGCCCCACTGGCAGGCAGGGCTTGAGCTCAACACCCTGGAGGCGGTGATGCTGGCGGTGGAGAAGGGGCTGGGGATCTCCTTTATCTCCCGGCTGGCGGTCTCCGATCGGCTCAAGGATGGCCGACTGGTGGCCCTTCCCCTCACCCGCCGCTTCCCGCGCCAGCTCTCCCTCATCTGGCACAAGCAGAAGTACCACTCCGCCTCCCTGCGCCACTTTCTCCACTTCTGCCGGGCTCAGGTGAATGATGCCGAGGTGATCAGCCCGGAGTAACGCCCACTCAGAGCGCCGCTGAGTTATGGTCTTTTCTGATGTGAATCGCCCCTGGTTTTCTAGACACTTTGTTGCTGAAAAATAAACTGCCTTTCAAACTCTACCGGCGACAGCCCATCATTGGAACCATGACGCCTGATTGGGTTGTAAAACATCTCGATATAATCAAACACGTCGCTGCGGGCTTCGTCTCTTGTCGCGTAAATCCTGCGCTTGATCCGCTCCCGTTTGAGCAACTGAAAGAAGCTCTCGGCGACAGCGTTATCGTGACAGTTGCCACGTCGGCTCATGCTGCAACTTAGGTTGTGGGCCTTCAGAACGTCCTGCCATTCACCACCGGTAAACTGGCTGCCCTGATCCGAGTGCACCAGTACCGG